>JAKSTS010000049.1 GCA_024402455.1 Treponemataceae bacterium | reverse complement strand
TTTTGCCGGCTGTAATTAATTCCTGTAATTCTGCATCAAACTCGCTTAAAATTGCGGCCGGTGCCATAATATATAATCTTAATTCTGTAGAATTCAACATTTCGCGGATTTTATTGCGGATATTTGCAGCTCCCAAAATTGTTATATAACCTTCTTGGAAAATCACTTTTTTAGGTGCGTGTGTCTTCAGATAATCAGCTTTTTTTGAAAGTTCTCGCATTGAATTTTCCAAAAACTGATTGATTTCAACAGGAACATATTTTGTACTTTCACCTTCTATTAGGTAGCAGCAGCCTTTGTCAACAAGTGATGAAAGACTGCTGTATACATTTGAACGTGAAATGCCTGTTTCTTTTGCAACTTCGTAGCCGGTCATTTCGCCGTGAGTAAGTAATGCTTCGTAAATTACAGCTTCCTGCCTTGTAAGACCGAAAAAGCAAAGCTGTTCGATATAATCGCCTGCCATATCTGGTTAACTAGTAGTTCTAATTGATACCACTAAAATAGCGCGAAACAGAAATACTGTCAAGATGTTGCATGCCTTTAACAACAATAAAGATAAGCGCCATCAGCTTAATCCGCAATTTTTTGCCTGTTATGCACCCGCCGCCGTCCTTGCGCACTAATCGGAAGCAATCTGTAGCTTATGTTAAGGTTAGCTTCATAAAAATGAAATATATTAATGAGGCTGCAGATGTACAATAATATGATAGAACCAGTAAGTTTTTTATTGATATTTCATATTTGTGAGTTATTGGTTTTTGGGGCTTATCTGATAATTGTGAAAAATTAATTTTTAATAAATGTTCGTGTGTCTTTTTTGAAAGTTCTAAAAAAGTATAATCGGTATACAAAAAACCTTGTTTTATAGTCAAATTACATATTTCAACATGCAGATTACGTTGATATTCCGTTATCATAGTATGGTCTGTAATTGTGGAACAAGGAATATAATCAATTTTTTTGATAAAATTATCTTTAATGATTATTAATTCATCTTTTGTAATTATAAATCTATTATATATTGGCATATAAAAGAGAAAGGATAACATTCCAAGTACACCAGCAATACTCATACCTGCTATATCATTTATTTTACTGACTGGATTTTCTTCAAAGCAAATGCTTGTAAAGAAGCATATAGATCCTACACACCATAACAAGAAGATTATCTGTAAAAAATAACCATATAGACTTAATTTAGAAGCAAATAATATATCTTCTTTTTTGATTTTCATATTTCTCTCCATTTGAATAAGTACGATTTATTCAATTATTTATTATATGGCTTGGTATTTCAAGTGATTTCTGACTAATCCAGATAAATCCATGCTATTATTGAAGCATATGATTGGTACGTATATTTCAATTGCTGTGTTGGTGCTGATTGTTACGGGATTAATTTACGGCATTTATGAAAACAGATATATGGTTGATTTGCTTTCTGGTGATGAGACTGAAAAGCTTAAAAAGCTCGGTATAGAAAAGCTTGAGTTAAAGCGGTACGCAAGAACGCAGTTTTCGTTCAGTTTAAGCAAAACCAAACGCCAGCTTATTCCGCTTAACTCTTATGACCATAATAAAGCAGGTTTGCTCAGTGTTGTTGAAGATGAGCTTGAAGTCACCGGCTGTAAGCGGAATTTTCAGCACACAATATACAAGTGCCCGTATTCAGAGGAGAACAAAAAGCAGCTGCTTGCATTTATAGAAAGCTACAATAATGAAAGTCTGCAATAAGCTGCTGGGCTTGTGCGCCCGGCGGAATTGTCGGGCTGGCTTATTTAGCAAGAAAACTTATTAAAGCCGGAAAAGCCGCAAATGTTCCGATTGAGCTTCCTACGGAAGAAAGGAAAAATACTAAAAGAACACGGATGATCCTGTTTTTGTACCAGCCTTTAAAAGTCAAAATGTCGTTGTTCAAATTCTGAAGGTCATCAACTTTTGGCTTGTATGCCCATGCTTGGACAATGCCAGCGACAATGCCGATGCCGATTAACGGACAGAGCGAAGTGAGCCATGCACCCATAAAACAAACGACAATTGTAATTGGATGTGCCAGTGCAAGAATTGCGCCTAATCCAGAAAGAACGCCGTTTATGAGCCACCAGTAAAGAAGCTGGTCAAATGCGGCAGAAGCGCCGCCTTTGAATGCAGAAGCAACAATCAATGCAATGATTGCAACAGGAATTGCCCAGCCGATGATTTTGCTGATTTTTTTTGGCGGTGGAACTTGTGAAATTTCTTCTGTTTCTGGTTTTTCTTCGTTTGCAGCAAAAGAATTGAGATGTTTTTCAACGCCCGGCAGGTGTCCTGCACCAAGAACGGCGATGACTTTTTTGCCTTCTGTTTTCCATATGCTGCTTGCAAGATACTGATCTCTTTCGTCGATCAGTACGGTTTTTACTCCCGGCAGATAATTTGCCAGTTCGCCCATCATCTGATCCATTTCATTTGAGTTTTTAAGTTTTTCAATATCTTCGCTTGAAATGTCTTCATCTTCAAAAAGGGCAGAGAAGAGTACGCCAAGAAGCTTGCATTTTCCCCAGAATGAATTTTTTGCCCATGCGCGGCGCAATGTTGTCTGAATCGGGCGGTCAACCATTGCTGTTTTTATATTCAGTTCTTCGCATTTGTCTGCGGCTGCTTTCATTTCTTCGCCAGGTTTTACGCCGACATCTGCACCCATTCTTTTTTGAAAAGATGCAAGGACAAGGTTTGCAATCAAAACCCAGCCGCGCTTTTCTTTGAGTACTTTGATTATATCAAGATTGCGCCATGATTCAGGGTTTTTTAGAGATGCATATCTGCCGTCATCAAGTTCAATGGCAACACAGTCTGGCTTTTCGTTTTCAATCTGGTTTTTTACTTCGTCTATGCTTTCTTGAGAAATGTGTGCTGTTCCAATAAGAATAAATTCCCTGTCGTTTAGCAGCAGCCGTTTAATATTCTGACCCATTTAGTCCTCGGTAATTCATTTGATTATCTCTAAGAATGTCTGTTTTAGAGATGTCATTTAAAAACTGAAAATAAAAATTTTTTATGCATTTTGCAGTCTGCAATAAGTTATCATAAAAAAACATTTCTGTCCAAGACAGGCTTTTTGTTTTTGCATGTGAATGCGTCTGCAAAATTATTAAACCTAAAAAAAATTGTGCGTCATGGTGGCGCACAATGTAAAGAACAAAAACTTATGCAATCAGTTCATTGTTACATTATATTTTTCAAGAGCCCATTCTGTAAGGCGATATTCAAAAAACATAGGTGAATTCATGCTTTTAATTTCCAGCAGCAAAGTTTTAGCTGAATCTTTGCCGCCGTTTAGTTCGTAGTACATGGCCATATAATAGAGAAGTTTTCCTCTTTTGTTTGCATTTTCAACGGCTCTGATTTTTCGTAAGACATCGGCTTCGCCTAAACCATCGTAATAAAGCCGCAAAAGTGCATATTCTTCACTCTGGCGGTCAAGATTTTTCATCATTTTAGTCAAAAACTCTTTGTTTTTGAGTTTGTCGCCTTCTTTCTGGTAACATACAGAAATCATCAGCTGATAAGAAATACTGTCTTTGTTGATTGCATAAGCTTTTTGCATTGCTTCCCTGCATTCACTCCATTTTTCATCATGCCAGCAGAGAATTCCAATTGATTCATATGCATATTGATATTGCGGATTCAGTTTTATGACTTTTTTATAATCAGCAAGTGCTTCTGAAGTTTTTCCGATGAGTTCATACATTGCTGCACGGTAAACATAAGCGAGAAAATAATCTGGTGTAATTTCAATTGCACGTGTAAAAGCATTTGCGGCTTCTTCATATTTAGAAGAGAAACGCAGGTAATCGCCGTAATCAATCCAGTAATTGTAATAATTTGGGTTATATTCAATTGCTTTTAATACAGTTGTAATTGCTTCTTCATAGTTTTCATTTTCTGCTGAAAGTTTTGCAAGATATGACCATGCGATGTCTTCTCTTGGGTTTATGGCAAGAATGCGGTTAAATGCTGTCTGAGATTCTTTAAATTCGCCAAGATAATAGCAGACTTGTCCATAGCCAAAAAGTCCGGTGATGTATTTTGGGTCTCCGCGAAGAATTATTAAAAAATATTCCTTTGCTTTTTTATAAGCTTTTGCAGTCATCTGTTCGTTTCCAAGTTCAGCATTTGCTTCCGGATTGTATGGATCAAGTTTTATGAGAGCCTGAAGATAATCAGATTTTTTATTGCGGTCGCCAGAAGCTTTTGCAATAAGTGCATTTAAAAAGAGCACGTCTTTGTCTTTTGGATATTCTGCAAGAAGTGTTTCTGCAATAGGCTTTGCTTCTTTTGGGTTATTTGCAGAAAGCAATAAAGATGCATGCATATAGCGGACTGCATATTCATTTTTGTTTTCTTCTGGTACTGTGTCAAAAAGTTTTAATGCTTCTTCGATGCCGCCATTTGCCGAAGCATCGCTGAGCTGCTGTGCAAATTCTGAAACTGTAAAACCTTTTTTTGTTTCTTCTGTTTTTTCAACTTTTTCTACATTTTTTGCTTTCTTTGTTTTTTTTGAAGCTTGTGCTGAAACTGGCAGCAAAATCAAAAGTGTCATTACAACGGCAGCAAAGAAAAGTCTGTTTTTTTTCATAAACCCTCACATAAATATTATGACGTTTCTAAAATTCATTTTTAGAAGTTTCTGGCAGATACTGAAAATTGCGAATAATAGACAGATGCCAAGGTTTGTCCCTATCTATTAAATCGTCAAAGCAGAGGCTTACCTTAAGCTTTGAATTTCAAGACATGCAGAAATTAAACCAAATTTTGCTGCTGAAGTTTCTTAAGATTCAATTAGAAAAACAGCTTGAAAAAGAAGCAGTCTTGCAGATGACGACAAAATAAACTCAATATTTATACTAATAATTTTAAGAGATGATAGTATTTATGTTGATTTTGCAAGCAGTTTTAGCTAAACTATAAAAATGATTGGTCACGCATTCCGAAAGTTTTTTTTGTTAATAATTGTATATTGTGTAATTATTTTAGGAATTTTTGCACTGCAGTTCAGACATGAACGTATTTTAAACAAGACAGCCGGATCTCTCAGGCTTACGATATATGAAAATTCTGCACCGGGACAAGATTCTGTTCTGGCAAACAACTTTCAGATTGCATATAGAGGCATTGTTTTTTCTGGCGATTCCCACCACCCTGTAACAGAAATTGCCTTTGACGGCACTAAAACACCGGCTGTTTTAGATTCATATTCTATAGACGGCAATCTGCTTGATATAACTTTTAAAAGCGGTTCTAAAATTTCATTTTCATCATCAGGAGAAGGCGAAAATGAATCTGTCTTTATAACGGCAGTACTTGCAGATTCAATGTCGCAGATGCTTCTGCCTTGTCGTGCAAGTTCAGGTTTTGCCTTAGAAAACAGCGAAGAAAATCAGATTGCATTATTTACTTCAAAAGATACACGATATGCAATTTCGTCTGCATTGACAGATGCAGGCGAGGTTAAAATCTGGAATGCAGCTGCTCCTGTGTGCTATTCACATTATCAGCCAAAAACAGAAATTACATATCAGGTTCTGGCAGCATCTGCTCTTGCACAGGAATCTGTTTTCAAAAATACAATCAGCCAATTTAAAGCCGGTTTTGTTCAGGCATTTGCTGCAAGAGATAAAGCAGCTGCTTCTGAAAAAGAGATTGTTGCATATATTTCAGAAGCAGCCCTGCAAGGAAAATCGACGAGCACTGCAAATTCGTTAAATTCGGTAATGAATTCAAGCCATAAAACTTATCTTTCTACTTCTTTCTTTGGCGGTCTTGAATCAATGAACAAAACGCTTGTTTCCTATAACAATAACCTGCTGTATAAGGCACAGCAGGCACTTTCAAAAAATATATTCAGTGCATTTGAAATTGATCATTTGCTTTTAGTGCTTTATTACAAGAATAATATTGAGCTTGCAAATAAATTATGTGAACTTGCATCTTTAGACGAAAATGCAGCTCCGACTGTTCTGCAGACAGCAGGAATTCTTAATGCTTATTGTGATGCATATATATACAATGCTGTGCTTGCCCGCAAACTTGAACCGGCCGTAGAGCAAGCCCTCAAGCGGATAATTGCAAACGTAAAATTTGACGAAAATCTGCTTTCGCTTGCCGGGGAATTTGAAAATTTCAGTCAAGCTGATGTATGCCGTCTTGGAATGGCTCTTGTAAATTATGGAAAAACAGCAAAAAAAGATGAACTTACAAAAACAGGTTATCTTTTTGTAAACAGTTCCCTGTCTGCATCTCCTGCAAAAGATTCTTCTGCTTATGCAGATTTGTACCCGATTCTTGCACAGAATGATTATTATCCGCATCTTGAACTGCTTGCACAGAATCCGGTTCCGGTTACAATCTGGACAGCTTCGCCGAATGTTACGCTTACTTCACCTGAAAAAAACAAGCTTGTTCTTTCTATGGAATATCCGGTTGGCGAAAGTCATTACATGATTATTACTGGACTTCATGCATTTGATAAAATCCAGATGTACGGTTTGAATTACCGTTCAGACAAACAGTTCGAACTTTATAATTCTCCTGGATATATCTATGACTTTAATACAAAAACACTATTCTTAAAAATGCGCCACAAAAGCGAAATTGAAAAGGTTATATTTACTTATTCCGATTCTGCAGCTGCGGCGGCCGGAGCAACCGGACCAAATTAATGTAAAGATATAAAGGCTGGTGCAAAACATTTGCGCCGGCCTTTGTCTTTTTAAGGCATTCAGCAGCTATGAAAAACTCGTGATTTTTCAAATTGATTGTGAAAAGGTGCTTATCTATAATAAAACCATCAGCTGATAAAGACTTTTGGTGCGGTTAAAACATCAGTAACAGCGAGAGGAGAAAATTATGGAAAAAGAATTTTACACAATCAATGAACTGGCAGAGATTACTGGTTTTACAACCAGATCCCTTAGAAATTTTATACAGATGGGACATCTTGAAGGCGAAAAAGTTGATGGAATCTGGCAGTTTTCTGCTGAACAAATAGGCAGTTTTATTGAAAACCCAAATGTAGCGCCGGGAATTAAATCTAAAAATAATTCAGTTGTTTATGATTTTATGGCAGATGCAAATAAAAAAGAAAACCAGCTCTGCTGCATTTTTGATTTAATTCTTTCTGCAGATGAAAGAAAAGAATGTTCTGATTATTTTTGCAAAGCAGTAAACAATTGTGGAAATAAATCTGCAAAAATGAAACTGGAAATGAAAGGCGAAAACGTCAGGGTTATTCTTTCTGGACCAGAAGATTTTGTAAAAGACACAATTGACGGCTGGTATAAATAGTTGCAAAAGGCTCTGTGCAAAATGCACCGGGCCTTTTTGTTTTATTGCTTTTTCTTTAGCTGTAAGATTTTGTTGACAATATAAACAGGCAGTTTTACTATTTCAGTAACAGCCTTTCAGGAGAAATTATATGAAGAAAATAATTCTTGCTTGTTTTTTGATTTTGTCATGTTTTGCACTGTCTGCAAAAGAAAAAAAAGGCAAAGAAGTGCCTAAAGTTGAAGTAACGATGCCGTTCCACAAAGGAATTAATCTTTCAGACTGGTTTGAACCTTTTTTTACAGTTTATGACAAAAACGATTTTGAAGACATTAAAAGTCTTGGTGTTGAAATCGTACGTATACCGATTCATTTTGAAGAACTTTCATGTGGAAAGCCTGATTATATTGTTCCGGACTGGATTTGGAAAGAAATAGACAAAGCAGTTGAATGGTGTACTGAACTTAAAATGTACATGATTATTGATTTTCATAATGATTGTGACGGAAGTTCAAAAACAAGACCGGACATTGAAGATGTGCTTGTAAAAATCTGGCCGCAGGTTGCAGAACGATATAAAGATTCTTCTGAATATATTCTTTATGAAATATATAATGAGCCGCATTTAAAAAGTGGGAACATAGAAGCAGATATTTCAAAATGGAATGAAATTCAGGGAAGAATATTAAAATTAATCAGAACGATTGATTCAAAGCATACAGTAATTGTTGGAGCTGAAAACTGGAACAATGTCGAAGCTCTTTTAAAACTTCCAGATTATGGTGATGACAATATCATTTATAACTTTCATGATTATACTCCGTTCTTATTTACACATCAGGGATCAAGCTGGACTTATTTAAAAGATTTGACTGGAATTCCATTCCCATATGCAAAAGAAAAAATGCCGAAACTTCCAAAGAATGCAAAAGAAGATGTCAAAAGTGAGTACAATAGTTATAAGCGTAATTCAAGTGAGGAAGTTTTATGTAAGCCGCTTGATGATGCCGTAAAATTTGCAAACAAACGGAAAGTTGCGTTAATGTGCAATGAGTATGGCGTAAGCATGGAATATGCTGATAATGATGAACGCGTTAACTGGTATCGGTTAAAAAATAAATGGATGGATGAACGGAACATCATAAGAGTAAGCTGGGATTATAAAAATAAGTTTGGACTTTTTAATTCTTTTAGTATAAATCAGCAGTTTCCGCAGGATATTAATGTTAAAATAATTGAAGCCATGGGCTATAAAATTTCAGATAATATAGAGCCCCGTTCAAGAAACTGGATTGAAACTTCTTATAAAAATGGTGCATATGAAATTTATAAAAACGGTCTTGAAAAAAGCCTTTTGTTTTACGGCTATTCGTATATAGAAAAAAATGCAAGGGCTGGTTTTGATCTTGTTTCTGAAAATGGTGATAAATACATTTTGGTGCCTGGTGCTAAAGCATACAATAATATTAATTTTTATTTTTACAGGCAGGCTGATTTTAGTCCGCTTGTAGACGAGAATCTCAGCCTTGAATTTGAGATTAAGACAACGCAGAAAGATTTTAAGCTGGATGTTTACTTTGCGGACAAAGAAGATAAAACACAAGGAAAGAACGGTCTTGGTTGGCGTGCAAAAATAAGTCTGCGCGATAAAGACGGCGTTAATGACGGCAAATGGCATAAAGTGTCGGTTCCATTAAAAGAATTTGTAGATTACGGCGCATGGGACATTGTCTGGTATCCTAGCGAAGGTCTTTTCAGCTGGCAAAAAGTAGAAAGACTTGTATTCGACTTTACTGATACTGACCAGACTGAAGAATGCTGTTTAAGAAATATCGTGATTAAATAAGTCTGTTTTGACGTGTAAAAAGGCTGGCGAAAAATACTTCGCCGGTCTTTTTTTTGCTTTTTTACCATCATTCTAAAATTTTCCTTGTCAAATCGGATTTTCACTTTTATACTAAAATCTTGATAAAGTGCATTTTATAAAAACTGCACTTTTCTCTGGAGAGTCTTCTTGCTGTTCGTTGAGCAGAAAAGAAGCGCCGAAGGTGTACGTGCTTTTTGCACAATCTCTCAGGCAAAAGGACAGAGCGTAGAATTGAAGCAGTTAAACAAGTTAAAACCCGCTTGAACCCTTAAGTTTTTCAAAATCTGAATGGTTTTGCTTTTTTAAAAGTTTCATGCCTTAAACTTTATTCGTGCAGACAGAAAAATTCCGTTGTTCAAACCGCGAATAAAGAAATCATACTCCGGCATTCATTCCGGTGCGTGTTGATTTAAATACTGTTCTTCTCTTTTGGGGTTTTAAAATTTGGTCGGCTCTAAATAATTTTAGAAGTGCCTGATTTTTAAACCCTGCCAATAATTTTTTTCAAGGACAAAAAAATGTCTTTCTCTGAAATTATCTCATTGATTGATGGATGGGTTTGGGGTATTCCGACCATTCTTCTGATTCTCGTTACAGGCATTGTCTGTACGATTGCTTCGCGCGGCATTCAGTTTACAAAACTTGGTGTTGCTTTCAAAGGAATTTTCAAAAAAAATGAAGGAACCGGCGAACTTTCTGGTTTTGCTGCTCTTTGTACGGCTCTTTCTGCAACAATTGGAACAGGCAACATCGTAGGTGTTGCAACTGCAATTGTAGGCGGCGGTCCTGGTGCACTTTTCTGGATGTGGGTTGCTGCCGTTCTTGGAACAGCAACAAAATATTCAGAATGTATGCTCGCAATCAAATACCGCGAAAGAGCAGAAGACGGTCATATTATTGGCGGTCCGTTCTACACAATTGAAAAAGGCATGGGTCCAAAATGGAAGTGGCTTGCAATTCTGTTTGCTTTGTTTGGTGCTCTTGCCGGCATTATGGGCATTGGTACCATGACTCAAATCAATGGTATTACATCAGCCATCGAAAATGCTTTTGATCCAAATAAAGCATATGTAGTTTTCTCTCTGTTCGGAAAAGACATTACACTTTCAACAATCATTGGCGGTGCAATCGTAACAGTTGCAGTTGCTCTTGTTGTAATCGGCGGTCTTAAACGTATTTCTAAAGTTGCAGAAAAAGTTGTTCCTGCAATGGCTGTTGTCTATGTATTCCTTGGCCTTTCAGTTCTCATCATGAATGCTACAAAGATTCCGGCTGCATTTGCACTTATCTTTAAGAGCGCATTCGGCTGGCAGGCTGTTGCTGGTGGAGCTGCAGGTTACATTTTCAAACAGGTAACAGATTCAATGCAGAAGGGCATTGCACGCGGCATTTTCAGTAACGAAGCAGGTCTTGGTTCTGCACCAATTGCAGCTGCTCCTGTTCAGACAGATGAACCGGTTGAGCAGGGCCTTGTAAACATGACAGGTACAGTTATTGATACTCTGATTATCTGTACAATGACAGGTCTTGCAATTGTAATCGGTTTCTACGGCGATATGCTTGGTGGTGCAGGCTGGAATGCAGGTTTAGAAGGTTCAGCACTTACTGCACAGGCTTTCAGTCATGTGCTTGGTGGTGACGGTCACAGTGTTCAGTTTCTGCTTGTTCTCTGTCTTACTTTCTTTGCTTTTACGACAATTCTTGGCTGGGACTATTATGCAGAAAAATGTCTTGAATATCTTACAGGTGGAAAAATGGGCATTGTAAAAGTTTACCGCTGGCTGTACATCATTGCTGTGGGCATCGGTCCTTATCTTGCAATTCAGACTGTCTGGGATATTGCAGATATTTTCAATGCACTTATGGCAATTCCAAACTGTATAGCATTGCTTGCACTTGCCGGAGTTATCTCAAAAGAAACAAAATCTTATTTTGAGCGCCACCCAAATGTAAAAGCTGAATAGCTGCTGTAACTTTAAAAATTTAAAAAGCTAAAAAGCCCTGAACAGTTCATGTCCGGGGCTTTTTTGCTAGATAAAATATAATAAAAAGTATTTTAATTGTTTTACTTATAATATAAATAGGATGGAATTATGAAAAAAAGAATTTATTCTCTTGATCTGTTAAAATTTTGCCTTGCAATTATTATTGCTTTGATGCATTTTCAACAGCAATTTGGTGGTGGAATTTTGGCAACTGGAAAATTCCGGTCATATTATGCTGTAGATTTATTTTTTGTAATTTCTGGTTTCTTTTCTATGTCTGCTCTTAAAAAAACAAATGAAAGTATGCAACAAGAGAACTTTTCTTCGTATTTTATACATAAATGTATTCGAATATACCCAATGGCTATGTTAAGTGTGTTGTTTTTTCTTTGCTGCAGTGCCGTTTATAAAGTATGCTATGGCGTTTGGTTTCAAAATATTGTACCAGGCTTGTGGAAATTGTTGAATTCGTTACTGCTTACAAAAGGTGGACCTATAATATTTGATATTCCTTTTAATTATCCTTTGTGGTATTTGGGTGTTTTGCTTATATGTTATGCAATTGCTTATTTCATCTTTTATATAAGCAGGCAGAAAAATATTTCATATATTACTTTGTATATACTGACTATTTTAGCAGGTATCAGTATTTATTGTAATGGTATCAATATTCCTTATTTGAACTGTTTTTCTTCTCGTGGGTATTGTGCCTTTTTTTTAGGAGGACTTCTGAATGTATTTTATTATAAATGTGAGAATTTAAGAAAAAAAGCATTATTGCTTTCAATAATATGTGTTATTCTCTGTGTATCTGCAGGAGTTATAAATTTTAACTTATTTTATGATGATGAATTTTGTCAGTGGGGTGTAGCAACGTTTTTATTGTCTCCTTCTATTGTAATTATTTTTCTTGAAATAGATAAATGGTTTAAAGCTAAGTGGTGGTCACTGTTGGGAGGTCTTTCTTTTGAAATTTATTTATGGCATGCTTCGCTGCTTCTTCTGTTTGCTTGTTTGAAACAGAAAGTACCTGCGGTTGCAGAGTTAAATTATAATATTCAAATGACTATTTTTATTGCTGCTGTAATATTTTTTTCATATCTTATGTATGTATTATGCGAAAAAACATTGTATGCAAGATGTTCTGCTTTTTTTGAGAAGTATCTTGAAAAAAAAAGCTGAATAGCTGCTGTAACTTTAAAAATTTAAAAAACTAAAAAGCCCTGAACAGTTCATGTCCGGGGCTTTTTAGTTTATGCTGTTAAAAGTGTTTATTTTGTATTAAACCTTGAAAGAAAGTTTTTTGTTCTGTCTTCTTTCGGATGGTTTATTACTTCATCAGGACTGCCCTGTTCTACAATATAACCGTCATCCATAAAAATAATCTTGCTTGAAATATCTCGTGCAAAAGCCATTTCGTGAGTAACTACAACCATTGTCATTTTATCATCTGCAAGTTCTTTAATTACTGCAAGAATTTCTCCTGTAAGTTCCGGGTCAAGGGCAGAAGTCGGCTCGTCAAAGAGCAGCACTTCTGGTTTCATGGCAAGAGCCCGTGCGATGCTTACACGCTGCTGCTGTCCGCCGGATAATTCACACGGATAATTATCAGCTTTATTTTCAAGACCCATCCGCTTTAGAAGCTGTCTTGCAGTCTGTTCCGCTTCTTCTTTTGATTTTTTCAAAACCTGAATCTGCGGATCTGTAATGTTTTTGATGACTGAATAATGCGGGAAAAGATTAAAATTCTGAAAAACAAGACCTAGGTCTAAAGTAATTTTGTGTCTTATGTCTTTTGGTGAGTAAATTCCGTCTTTTACAAGCAAATTGCCACAGATTTCAATAGTTCCGCCTGATACATCAATGAGCTGAGAAATGCATCTTAAAATTGTTGACTTGCCTGAACCGCTTGGACCGATTATTGACAAAACTTCGCCTTTATTTACAGAGAATGAAATGTCTTTTAAAATCTGAACTCCATCTGTGAACGATTTCTGCAAATTCTGGACTTTTATAATTTCTGCCATAATTTTTCCTTAGCTGTAATAAGCAAGTTTCTTTTCGATTTTTGCAAAAGCAAAAGAAACTGCCCAGTTCATGACAAAATAGAAAACACCTGCAATTAAAAGCGGTGTAAAAGAAACCATTCTGTTTGAGGAACTTTTTGCAAAATACATAAGTTCCTGAACGCTTAAAATTGTAACAAGCGAAGTATCTTTTACAAGTGTAATGACTTCGTTTCCCATGGCAGGAATGATGCGCTTGATTACCTGCGGTAAAACAATGCGGAAAAATGTCTGTTTGAAATTGTAGCCTAAAACTTTTGCAGCTTCATATTGTCCTTTTGGAATTGCTTCAATTCCACCGCGGTAAATTTCTGCAAAATAAGCAGAATAATTTATGGCAAATGCAATAATTGCTGCAACATAAGAAGAAAATGAAACAGGATGATTAAGAACTTTTACTGCGAACAGCTTTGGCACAAAGTAAACAATTAAAAGCTGGAGCATAAGCGGTGTTCCGCGGATTATCAACAGAAAAACATTTGTTACAGACGATAAAATTTTATTTTTTGACATTCTGCCCATTGCAACGAACATTGCAAGCGGAACAGCAAAAAGAAGTGTCAGAAAAAATATACTTAAAGTTGTCAGTGAACCTGAAAGCATTGCCTGCAGCATCATGATGTAGGCGTTTGCAGCTTCACTGCCAGATGAAAATAATCCTGTTAAGAAATTCATCAGAACATCACCTTTCAAAGCTGGCACTAAACAACTGCTGTTTTTAGTGCCAGGCTAAAGCTACTCTTAAAAATCTGGATTTTCAGAAGTATTTATTTGCCGATTACAGATTTGTTGCTTCCAAACCATTTATTTGAAATGGCTTCAACAGTTCCGTCAGCTTCCATTGCTTTTAATGCTGCCCAGACGTCATCCCGGAGTTTTGCACCTGCTTCATCTTTTCTAAAGCCAATTCCGTATGATTCTTTTGCAAGAACTTCATCTACAAGTACAAGCGGTTTATTGCCTGTTTTGATGTTGTAATCTGCAACAACACTGTCCATTACAACAGCGTCAACGCCGCCAACTTCAAGGTCTGTCAATGCAACAAGATTATCTTCGTAATAAATAACATTTCTTTCGTGATTCTCCGAATCCGCGGCATCGATCCGAATGCAAAAGGCGAGAGCATCACAGAAGAAGAGCTTCGAACAATCGTTGATGTCAGCCACGAAGAAGGCGTCACAACAAAGGAAGAGAAGACAATCATCAACCACCTCTTTGATTTCGGCTTCCTCTAACCCCAAATAGCCGAGTTCCTTCACCGCGCTGCGAATCTCCCCTTTGATTCGGTTCAGCTCCGTCAGGTCAACAATGGCCTCAATTGCTGTATTGAGCATCTCTCCTGCAAGAACCAGGGTGATCCAGATGATACAAATCAGCCATTCCCATGGTTGAATTTTAAAAAATATGCCAAATATAAAAACCAGTACCGCACAGCATACATGGATCTTCATGTTGCGCGCTGATCTGATCGCAGTGAAGATGCCTTCGAGTGCCTGCTTAAAGCTGCGGAAAAGACAGTTACTCTCCATAG
>JAKSTS010000048.1 GCA_024402455.1 Treponemataceae bacterium | reverse complement strand
TGATACCTATGGGAATTATACAGATGCTATGGGGAAAAATTTTTCGTAGATAGCCAACAGATATGCAAACTAAGTTTAATTTCACAAAGGGCTGTATATTTGCACACCAGCCCTTTGTGTTTCGTTTAAGCAGACTATCTTGAAGTGCACAATTTTTAAAAGGAGTAATTCCAGACAGTGGTAAATACTAAACAAGCCGCCTGTTGCACCAACCAACACCAGTTTGCGCTTGCCGCAAACTGGCAGGTTTCGCCGAACAATCACAAAATTTGTGGTATAATTCTATACGAAACCGTGATGCAAAGCTTTTCATTTTTTATTCGTGCAATGCTGCTCATTCATAAATCGGTTCAAAATCTTCAGCCGGATGACCGCACAACGGACATATATAATCTTCAGGAAGTTCACTTTGCATGTATTCATAACCACAGATTTTGCACCGCCAGCCGATTATTTTCTTTGCAGCAGTAGCAGCCGGTTTTGGTTTTAACTTATTCTGATAGTCTGCATAAGTTAACGGAGTGTTCTCGCTTAAAACTTCTGCATTAATTACTTCTGCAACAAAAAGCGTATGCGTTCCTAAATCTTCTTTTGAAATAACTTTGCAATCTAAAAACGCACAGGCACTTTTTGTTATATACGGAACTCCACCAGCATTTGTTTTATATTTAAAATTCAAAAATTTGTCTGCATTTCGGCCGCTCTGCATTCCAAAGTGCCTGATAAGATCAAAAGTACATGTTCCATCTAAAACCGAAAGCGTAAATTCTCCGCTTTCTTTAATCATGCCGCATGTCAGGTTTCTGTTTAAAACTGAAATTGCAACTCTTGTCGGGTCAGATGCAACCTGCATACACGTATTTGTAATGCATGCATTTATTTTTCCATTGTTTTTTGCACCTAATACAAATATTCCATATGACAAATTATACAATGCTTTACTGTCCATTACTTTGTTTCTCCTTCTACATAGAAAGTACAAAAAGAAATTTTCATAGACAAGCTTCAATTTTAATATTTTGACACGACTTTATTTATGCAGAATGTTCAAAACTCAAAGGGCTTGCGCCGAAGCTGTTGATTTTTTCAAAAAATCTTTTACATGTTCAAGTTTTTCTTCTGCGGTCTTTCTGCCGAGCTGATAGACACGTTTTAATTCTTCCGTGTTATGTTCTGTGCGGCTGATGTTAAGGCTTGTTTCAGGGCAAATGACAAAAACGTTTCCGTTCTGTTCCTGTTCAAAAACATATTTTGTCTGACCATTGTACATTTCATGTCTGTTTTTCATGGCTTTATATAAAGCCGGATATTTAAAAAAGAATAGTTTCATCAACCAGGACAAAGAATTTTTCTTTTTTTGATAATTTCGCGGCTGTGTCAAAATTACGACATTTTTGCCGTAGCCGATTTTTTCAAAATATTTCAGCGGAATTGAATCGCTTATGCCGCCATCAAGATATTTGTGTCCTTCAATGCAGACCGGTTTTGAAACAAGCGGCATTGATGCAGACGCACGCATCCATTCAAGGTCTGCAGCATCGCCTTTTTCCATTTTGTAATAAACAGGGCTGCCAGTTTCAATGTCCGTTACGGCAAAATAAAAATCAAGCGGATTTTCCTTTAATGTTTTTCGGTCAAAAATATCCAGCTCGTCCGGCAGTTCGCGGTAACAGAAATCTGCATTATACAAATTGCCAGTTTTTAAAAGTGAACGTATGCTGCAATATCGCGGGTCTTTTGCAAAACGCAGATTATAGCGGATTGCACGCCCTTTTTGTCTTGACTTTAAATTGCAGCCAAATGTTGCACCGGCACTTACACCGATTGCACCGTCAAAAGCAATGTTATTTTCCATAAAGACATCAAGCACACCGCATGTAAACATGCCGCGCATTGCACCGCCTTCTAAAACAAGTCCGTTCAAAACTCTCTCCAGTAAAAATATTAATGAACAGTTCCAATTTAATTTGAGCTGTCTGAATTGAATTACAAAAAATACTTTCTTGTCAAAAGTAATTAGTCAGATTCTAGACAAAAATAAATTTTATGTCAAAGGTTAGAGATAAGATAAATGAGGTTTCTGCATTCTCTTTTTTCTGCGCACAAAAAAAAGCACACAGAGTTTTTAAGCTCCGTGTGCTAAAAGAAGAAGTTCAAAACAGATACCAAATATTTTCAGCATCTATTTTTTTCCAGAATCAAGTCAGCGTCTGTTAAGCTGAGTATATGGCACAATGTCATAGCCTTCTGCCAGAATTGCACATATAAGTTCATCAAGATAATCATAAAGATAATCGTTTCGTGTACCAGAACTTATGCCTGTCTGCACAGAAATTGTTGCACCATCTTTTAATTGACTTGCAACCCAGGCTGCAAGTTCATATGAATCTTTGTAATGCCCCGGAAGTTCATGCGACATTTCAACTGTAACCCAGTCAGCCGGCGCAATTCCAAGTTTTACAAATTCATAGCCTGCACGTTCGCCGGC
Organism: Treponemataceae bacterium; assembly: GCA_024402455.1. Next base: position 12,414 of record JAKSTS010000048.1, on the reverse strand, counting down.
AGCATTTATTACTTCATTTGTAAGATATTGCGGCGTGTGCCAGACAGGCGACATATCTGTTCCAGTCAAGTTGAAAAATTCGTCTTCGTTTCGGGCAAGTCCCTGTATTATAAAGTTTTCGTCAACGGAATAGCCGCTTGCAGCCAAATCCATTGTTGAAAAGAAAAGTGAACCGCACTGATGACCTGCTGCTACAATTTCGCGGACTCCAGTCGGGAAACGGCGCATAAATTCACCATTAATAAAGAAAGTGCCTTTTACGCCGTTATGTGCCAAAGTTGCAAGAATCTGTGTAAGTCCAGCATCGCTGTCTGCTGCATCAAATGCAAGCGCAACAACCGGCTTTCTTACGGCATAAGAACCAGGTTCGCCTGCTTTTGGTTCTGCAAGCAGCGGCCGTGTATAACTCTGGCCAGAAACAGAGCGGACAAATATTGCATTTTCATAATAGCCGTTTCTGCTGTCGTCAATAAAAACACGAACATTTTCGTTCTGGACAGATGGTTTTCTTTCGATTTTTTCGTTTGAAACACGCCACAAGCCTGTTGACTGGTTAAAGCTCAAAACCTTGCCGCCGGCTTCTGCCAGAACATTCTGACCGTTTGCACTGAAACCGAATTTTCTTGCACTGGACAGGAAAAGTACATGCTGCACTTTTGTTGTCAGGTTCCAGCTTCTGATTGTTTCGCTGCCACCGACAAACAATGCATCGTTTTTTGCCCAAAGATATTGATAAACTTTTTCTTCTTTGTAGACTTCAACAGGTTTCCAAGTTTTTGCGTCATAAACATAAAGGGCATCGCCTGAACAAAATGCAAATTTCTTTCCATCTGGAGAAAGTGTCGGCTTTGAAGAATCAAGCGGAATAATCAAAGATGAAATATCGTAACCTACCCTGCCTGTTTTTGTGCGTCCTTTCAGCATGCCGAAAGCCAGTGTTGCAAGTTTTCCCTGATAGAGCTGCTCAACCCAGATTACAGGCAGATTGTCTGCTGTCCAAAAAACGTCTACAGAAACAGACTGAGCGGGCAGACTTACATAAGGTGCAACAAATGCAGTTTTTCCGCCCATTGCGCTTTTAAGTTCATACATCCAGAGGTTTGCATTGTTCTGCACATAAAGCACTGCTGTTCCAGTGTTGTTCAACCAGAATTTATCATGCTGCGGGTCAAATTCTGCCGGCAGATAACCAATTCTTTTGCCTGCACCAACAACAGAAGAATAAAGAGAACGTGTATAAAGTTCATTTTTTGGAATGCTGAACAAATCGCGTCCGCTTGCAAAAACTAACGAACCGTTTGGAACCCAGTAAACACTGTTTATTGAACCAGTACCAAGTGTGCGGTATTTTTCATCAATCTGAGTTGTCTTAAAGAACATGGACGGTTCGGCAAAATAAACGTTACCGTTTTTTTGATAAACAAAAAAAGAACTGTCCTTTGCCCATTTTGCAGGAACAGTCTGTGTATCATAAGGCACATCTACTGCAAGAATTGTCTGAATATCATCCTGTTCATCAACAAGAATCAATTCTGCTTTTGCAACGTCTGTTTTTCTAAGATAAATGCTCCAGTTTCCATCCGGGCTTGCAAGGTGCAGATCCGGCGGATTATAAACGAGCGGTTCGCCTTTTTCAAAAATCGGTGTAGTTGATGACCAGACTAAAGCCTGGTTTTCAGCAGAAAAGCGTGCAGTTCCAAACCAGTTTCTAATCTGAAGCGTTGCGCCGTTTTCAAGCAGCTCCATCCGCTCTGGAAAACACGAAAGAATCTGCACGTGGCTGCCATCAGCAGAAGCTTGAAAAAGCGCTTCGTAATGCGGATTCCATGGATTATCAGCAGAAACTGAAAAAAGCAGTGTATTCTGACTGTTCAGGTCAACTGATGAAAAATGTACTGCACCAAAAATAAAAGACGGCACAAGCACACAAATCAACAGCGATCCAAATATTTTCTTCATATAATCTCCATTTTGTGTATCTTTAAAAGCAGTGATGGCTCTAAAAAAAATGAAATTTTCTAAAGCCGCCGTTAAATCTTGATAAAATTTAGAAAAACCCTGAAAACTGAAATTTTCAGAGTTTTTATTATTTCTGACAGTCTGCAAGCATGCGCGATAAATCTTCTTCGAGCTGATTCAAAGAATATTCAATTTTAAAGATGCGCTGTTCGCGGACGTCATCAGAAATAAATTCAATGCGTTCAAATATCGGCTCTTCAAATAACTGAGCTTTTGAAGGTGTAATAACCTCTTTGCCGCACCATGGACAATAAACGAAAGAATTTTCAATTGTTCTGCCACAACAGCAGCATACATTCTGAGCTTTCATTATTTAAGCACCTCATATGGACTTATAAGTTTATTATTTTTATAAACAGTAAAATGCAAATGCGGACCTGTTGAATAACCGGTACTGCCAAGAAGTCCAATCTTTGTTCCTTGTGTAACGCGCTGGCCTTGTTTGATTGTTGCCGAATACAAATGTGCATACAAAGTCTGGTAACCATCTGCATGACTTATGATTATGTAATTTCCATAAACATTTGACCATGAAACAGTCTTTACGACTCCGTCGGCAGCTGCCAGAACAGGTGATTTTAATGGTGCAGCCATATCAATTCCAGTATGAAAAGAACTTACACCTGTAAAAGGATCAGGGCGTTTGCCATAATTTGAAGAAAGGCGCCAGTTGACTTGCAGCGGATACATAAAAAGTTCTCCAAGTGCTTTTTTAAGTTCATTTGAAGACAATTTTGCACCAGGAATAAAAATCTTTTGACCTTCTTTTATAACAGAAGAAGACAAATCGTTTACATCAAGCAGCTTTTCAATGCTTGTTTCATATTTTTTTGCAATTGTTTCCAGAGTATCGCCTGCAACAGCTGTATAATTCATTCCGTCTATTGAAGGAATAATTAATTTCTGTCCAGACTGAAGTCTTCGGACATTTGCAATATTGTTTACAGCAATCAAAGTAGAAACATTTGTAAGACCGGCATTTTTACTTATTGAAGTTATGTTATCATTCGGTTTTACAATATAGGTAGAAAATGTAACCGGTTCTGTATAAAGCATTGTTTCAGAAGGCAGAACAGAAAGAATGTTTCCACCATCATCTACAGATTCTGGAGCCGGCGGCGTAAAAATAAAGCCAAGCATTGCTTCGTCAACAAGCGCTGCATCTTTTTCAGCCAGCAAATCCATTGAAACAGGTTTAAACATCAGATTGTCAATAAAATCAATAACAGGCACACAAAAACGCGATGTTGCAACAGCTACAGCAAGACACAAAGTAAGCAGTGCAAGCAGCTTTATGTTTTTGCCCAAAACACTGAACAAATCTGCAACGGCAGAACCGTAAGATTTTGAAGAAGCCTGCGGAACAGCTGTAAATGTATTTGATATTACAGATGTATTTCCTGCATAAATTGGTGTATCATATATTGGAGTACTAAATGGTGTTGTAAAATTTGTATAGTTAGCAGAACTTGAAGATGATGATTTTACCGATGATGCTTTTGCCTTTGAAGGTCTATGTTTGATAGACGGAGACATCTGCATTCTTTGAGTAATATTATTCTGTGGTTCGTAAAATGAAAAAATATCCATACAAAGTATATCGACACAGAAAGTTTCAATTATTAGAATGTTAATGTATGAATCTTAAATTTCGTTGCATTATTATTGGCATTTGTATAGGCATTTTGCTGAAGCTTTTTATTTTTGATATTCTCAAAGTTGACGGCGTTTCAATGAAACCGGCCATTTTTCCAGGCGACTATATAATAGAAAACAAGCTCGCTTATGGTTTTATCAACCCGGTTAAATTAAAGCTCTGCGTTCATTGGGCAAAACCAAAAGTCGGAGATGCCGTCATGTATTACTACAATAATCATATTGTAGTAAAACGGTGCGTCGCCATAGAAAACGAACCGCTGGAAATTATTGAAGATTCGGAGTATATTTTAAAGGTGAATCAAAAAAACATTCCTTTGACAGAACAGCAATATCTCAATTTAAAAGGTACAGAAAAAGTTCCGGAAGGAAGAATACTTGCCATCGGTGATAATTATACAGAATCAATTGATTCACGCGACTATGGTTTTGTTTTAACTTCAGATATTTTGGGTAAAGCCTTATGGAAATGAACAATTTCTACTCACGCAGCAGACTTATATTTTTTGCCAGCATAATTGGACTTCTCGTTTTCTTGATTTTATTTTCATATGCAAACCTTATGTTTAAACCGGAAGCAACCGCACAGCCAAAAACAATGATTCGGGACAGAGGTTCTATATTAGACCGGAACGGCAAAGTGCTCGCCATTCAGACTACAGTCTATAATCTTTCTGTTACGCCTTCTGCCGTAAAAAAAGAAAACATTCCGACTTTAGCTGCCACTCTCGGTCCGATTATTGGAATTGAACCAGCTCAAATTGAAAACCAGATTAAAAACGCTCCAAGCGATTTTTTATATTTGAAAAAGAAAATAAATCAAAGCGAACACGATGACATTCAGGCAGCCGTAGCAGCAAACAATATCCGCGGAGTCCGCCTTGAAAAAACCATTGCCCGTTCATATCCTGAAAATTCGCTGGCTGCTCAGATTATTGGTTTTATGGGCGACTCAGGTGAAGGACTTTCTGGAATTGAATATTCTTTTCAAAATGAACTTGCACCGCCAGATGATAAAACAAAAATAAACACATACGGAAAAAATGTGATGCTGACAATTGATGCAGGGCTTCAATATAAGCTTGAACAGCTTGCCAAGCAGTCAATGGAATCAACAAAAGCAGAAAGCATGATGCTGATTGCTGCTGAAGCAAAAACCGGTGAAATTCTTTCATATATAAGTCTGCCTGCACCTAATTTGAATTTTTACAGTTCTTCAACTCCAGAAGAACGGATGGACAGACCGGCAATGTATGCATATGAACCTGGTTCTGTTTTTAAGATTTTTTCTGTTGCATCATTTATTGATGCCGGCGTAATAGACGAAAACGATGTTTTTGTATGCGATGGTGTGTTTGAAGTAAAAACAACAAACGGCGAACTGGTTCGCATAAAATGTCTTGATCATCATGGAGCACTGACAGCAAGACAGGCACTGCAATATTCATGCAACGATGCAATTGCACAGATGAGTCAGAAAATAAACTCAGAATTTTTTCTTCAGCAAATTCACAATTTTGGCTTTGGCGCAAAAACAGGCATTGAACTGCCTGGCGAAACAAAAGGTCTTGTAAAATCTACAACAGACAGACTCTGGTCTGGCCGCTCAAAACCAACAATTGCAATGGGTCAGGAAATAAGCGTTTCTGCACTTCAGATGGTACAGGCAGCTTCTGCCATTGCAAACGGCGGCAAACCTGTGCAGCTTTCACTTGTTTCAAAAATTCTTGATAAAGACGACAACATTATTTACAAACACCAGCCAACTGTAAAAAAACAGGTCATTAAAAAATCAACAGCAGATTATGTTTTAAGCTGCATGGAAACAACCGCACGGATTGGAACTGGTGCAAAAGCAAACGTGAGCGACATTTCGATTGGTGTAAAAACGGGAACAGCCCAGATGATGGACACTGTAAACGGCGGCTACAGCGACACAGACTTTGTTTCAAGCTGTATGGCAATTTTTCCGATTGAAAACCCTGAAATAATTCTTTATATCGTCATTACAAAAGCACAAGGTGAAACTTACGGCGGACGCATTGTCGCACCTGTAATTCAAGATGCAGCAAACGTTATCATTGACTATCTCGGCATGCAGCGCGACAGAGCGGTCAGTGTAACCCATTCTGGAAAAATAACAATTCCACAGGAAAAACCAATAACAATCAACAGCTATGTTCCTGATTTTACCGGTTATCCAAAACGAATGCTTACTCCGCTTTTAAATCGTACAGATTTGAAATTCATCATAAAAGGCAACGGATGGGTTGTTTCTCAGAATCCGGCGCCAGGCACACCTGTAACGGAGAATATGGTAATTGAACTCACTCTTGAATAAAAACCGAGAACTTTTCAGACAGCGTTTTCCGCAGCTTATAGAGCAGTTTCAGCCTTTTTTTGACTCACCTGCCCTGCCCGCAGGTGTTGAACTTGCAGAATGCAAAAACGGTCAAATTTCTGCAAATTTTGCAGGACTTGCACTTCATTCAACATACAACCCGGAACGTGAAGCACAAAAGCTTGTAATTACAGACGAAACAAAAAAAGCAGATGCCGGTGTATTTCTTGGTTTCGCACTCGGTTACGGCGCCATTACGTTTGCAAAAGAATATCCGGAAAAAACACTCATCCTGGTTGAATGCAACCCTGAATGGTTCATACTGGCACTTTCAACAGCAGATTTTACGCCTGTTTTTGAACATAAAAGTCTTGTTCTTCTGGTCGGGGTTCCACATCAGACTGTTATTTCTGTGCTCGAAAGAATAGGCCTTCAAAACTGCTGCTTTTTCAAAACAAAAAGCCACATTCTTCACGATGAACAATATTTTTCGGGTCTTGAAAAACTGATTGAACGGAACAAACAGAAAAAAGAAATAAACGACCGTACTTTAGAAAAATTTTCAAAGCTGTGGCTCAAAAACATGTGCAGAAACATTGAAACCGCTTCTGAGCTTGATGGTGTTTCAAGATATTTTGGTGCTTTCAATGGAATGAATGCATGTGTCATTGCAGCAGGTCCAAGCCTCGACGAAATTCTTTCATATTTAAAAGAAATTCAAAAACGTACAGTCGTTGTATGTGTTGATACGGCACTGCGGGCATGTCTAAATGCAGGTGTTGAACCAGATTTTATTGTTATTGTCGACCCTCAATACTGGAATATCCGTCACCTTGACGGGTTAAAAGCTCCAAAAAGCAGGGTAATTACAGAACTTGCAGTTTATCCGCCAGTCTTTAGATTTTCATGCAAAGAAAAGCTTTTATGCTCTTCCATTTATCCGCTTGGAAAATATCTTGAAAAACAGGTAGTTCAGCGCGGCGAACTTGGTGCAGGCGGTTCGGTTGTAACAACAGCCTGGGACTTTGCCCGTCAATGCGGATGCAGTACTATTTTTATGGCTGGTCTTGATTTAGGTTTTCCGGAGCGGAAAACGCATTTCAAAGGAAGCACATTCGAAGAACGTTCGCACAGACTGTCTTTCAGACTGCACCCGGCAGAAACAGACAGTTTCAATGCCCTTTACGGCGCTTTTCCATATGAAGTAAACGATTACAACGGAAACAAAGTTTTGACAGACAAGCGAATGTCTTTGTATGCATGGTGGTTTGAAAGCAAATGCGTTGAATTTAGAGATGTCAAAACATACACACTCTGCCCGAAAGGTGTACATATTCCGGGAATAACAAAATCTTCTATAGGTGAAGTACTAAAACTTCCAGATATTTCAGAACAAAAAGCAAAAATTCTTGACATGCCGTGCAAGACAGATTTTATAAAGCAGAAAAGCGAATTTGAAAAAGCAATTGAAAACGCAAAAAATGAGCTTTACGAAATGATGCAGCGTGCAAAAAAAGCACAGAGAATCTGCAAAGACGCATTGAACAATCCAAATGTTTCTGCAAACATCAATAAAAAGCTTGCAGAAATTGATTCACTCATTCTTCGAAACAAAGCCGCAGAATTAGCCGCACTTGTTTTTCCAGGCGAAGAACAGCTAAACCGACTTACTGCAAAAGCCGAAAACCCGATTGAAAAATCTTTGATTATTTATAAAGAAATCGAAAAAGCCGTTTCGCTTCACCTTGATTATCTGAAAAAATGACACGTCAAAATAAACAGCAAGCATAAAAACACCGCATTGTGGAAATTTCGTCATCTCAAACACAAAAAAAATTATGTCATTACGCAGTTTTAACTAAAAATACTTAAAAACGTTCATTTTTTTTTGAAATTTTTATAAAAAAATGCTAAAGGGCAAAACTGCAAATCCGATACATAAAATGTACGGCATGTATCAGCGGAAATTGACATCCAGACGTTGATGCTGCCGCAAAGGTTTGGTATAGACCGATTAGCTGAAAAAGAGTGTGACCTTTTTCAGCTTCTTTTTTTTAAACGCAGTTTTAAAACTTTTTTATAAAACTGCCATAAAGGTTCCCGAATTGATAAATAATCTGCAAAATAAAAATCTTTTGATTGGTTTAAGCGGCCCGATGGCAGCAGGCAAAAACCTTGCCGGAGAAATTCTTGAAAAAATGGGCTGTGCTGTTGTTGATGCTGACATTACTGCGCACCAGGCACTTGAAAATGTAAAATCAAAAATAACTGCACAATTTAAAGAAGAAGTCGCAAGCAGAGGCATAAACATTGAAAATACAGACGGAACAATCAACAGAAAAGCTCTTGCACAGATTGTTTTTGCTTCAAAAGAATCACTTGCAGCGCTTGAATCAATTGTCCACCCGGAAACATCGCGCCTGCTTGAAGAATTTGCTGCAAGCCACCAAAACCAGCACTGTGTAATAAATGCAACAGTCTTAAACAAAGTGCCACTTGCTTCAAAATGTAATTTCATTATTTATATTGATGCACCTTTTATATTAAGGCTTTTTCGTGCAAAAAAACGCGACAGACATTCGATTTTTCATCTTTTAAAAAGATTTTCATCACAAAAAAAATTATATGCTCAATATCAAAAATTAAATGTCGATATATACAAAGTAAGAAACATAAGCAGTCCAAAAACATTGCAGAAAAAACTGCAGCGTCTTTTTGACCGCCTCGGTTTCAGTTATTCGGTTCAAGACGTGCAAGCCAAAACAACTGCAGCGGATTAACCGTTTCTTTAAGGAAGACTATAATTATGGAACAAATCAACACTACAATTGATGTTCAGCAGCCAATGGAAGATCAATCTATGCAGCAAGGGAAAAATTCCCTTTGGATTCTTTTTGCAGCAGGTATCTTTTTGTGTGTCGTTATTGGCGCCGCACTTATTTTATACCGCCCTTCTGTAAAAGACCCAGTTATTTCGAGTGTAAACTTGCAGCAGCCCCAGCCACAGACATCTGATACATGGATGAACCCGGCTGTAACATCTATTGAAACTAATATGCTTAATTCTTCAGATTTGTCTGCTGAAAACAGCATGATTTCGCCAACCGAAACAGTTGTAGATTTGAATAATCTTGGAACTGCAAATGATTTGACAACAGTTCGCGATGATACAAACATTACAGTTGTAACAACAACAGAACCTGTTGAAGCAAAAGTTTCAAATGTTTCAAAACCTGTTGTTACAGAAACAAAAGAACCAGTCGTTCAAAAAAAGCCTGCTCAGACAACAGCTGCTGCAACTTCAAAAAAAGCACAGACTGTAACAGAATACTGGATTCAGACAGGTTCTTTCTCAAGCAGAGAATATGCTGAAAATGCACAGGATATCATTTCTTCTTATAAGATTGACAGCGAAATCTTTACAAAAGAAATAAACGGCAAGACATGGTACCGTGTGCGCATGGGACCATACAGAACAAAAACAGAAGCTGATTATTGGAAAACAGCCATCAGTTCTGATGATGTAAATTTCAAAGATGCTTATATTACAGAAGTAAAAACTCAAAAATAAAAAGTGTTTCAATTTTAGGCACCAATTGTTTTTCAACTTCTTCTATATTATTACCTCCTAGAACAGGCTGGAGCATTCCAGCCTGTTCGCTTTTTAAACGCAGACATTTCTACATTGAATTTGCCCTTAAATTGAAAATCTTCAAAAAAGTTTTTTTAACTTATCATAATTATTCCTGCATTTTTTAGAAGTAATGCAGGTTTCAAAAATTTGCGCAATTGTAAAATATTTTCTTTTTTTCTTCAAAATAAACAAAAAAAATGAATTTTTCTCAAATACATATATATGAAATATCTGTCTGTTATATTTTTATTTTTTGCCATAAATTCTTTAATTTTTGCTGAATTTCAGCAGCTTGCAATAAGTGCAGATGCAACAACACAGGACAATGAAACAACTGCAAAAACAGCTGCAAGTTTTAAATCTTCCGATTTTCAGTTTAATGCAGCATTTGAACTGAAACCAGAACAAAAATTAAAAACATTCGGCATAAAATATTCGCCTGCATATTTTGTGAATTTATATTACGGGAATCTTTCGTTCAGCAACATTTACAGCCGCATCAAAACACCATGTTTTTCTGCACCAGGTGCACTTTCTTCGGTTTCTGCTCCAAGCACAGGTTTAACAGTTTCGCTTCCGTCATCCGGCACAAGCGAAAAAACGCCGGAAGCTTTCTGCATAAAACTGAATTTTGCAAATATAAACTTTTCATATTTTGAACGGCACAAAACAGCAAAAACAGAACAGACCGAATATTTTGGCGGAATTGATTATCATCCGGCACGAACAAGGCTGCACCTTGGACTTTTCGGCGGCGTTTTTGAAGCAGAAAATGAAGCCAGCACAAAATGGTTTCTGACCACAAGACCATTTCAAAAACAAAAACTGCCGTATGCCGCTTTTGAAACTTCATATAACGGTTCATATTTTAAGCTTCTTTCAACAAACTGCATCAGTTCAAGCCCATACGAACGCCCGACAGGCAGCTGGCGTTTTTGCACGACAGCGACAAGTCCGCATTTTCGTTTAGATTCAGGCTTTTTCTGGTGCGATGCAGATCACATTACAATTGAAGAAAGCCTTATTCGAAAAACAATGGCCGCATACATTCATCCACAGCTTAAAAGCATAACATTTAAAAACGGCCACAAATTCCGCACGGGTGCCACATTTGCCGTTTCGCGTTCATTTTCTTCTGGTGTTGCACCGGCACGCACAACAAGAGCAGATTTTTCCATTGCTTCAGAATACCGCACAAAACTGCTTATTTTCAGTTTTAACATGAAATGCGAAAACGCATTGCATGGCGAACCGAAAAATGAAACAGCTGAAGATGATGAAGAAGATGAAAATAATTCGCCTGAAAATAAAAGCCGCACACTTTTTAAATTCATGGACAAAACTTCGGAGGGAAATTTTTTATATTACACAGAAAAAACCGCAAATATTTTAGGCTATGGCATAAAATTTACACCGCAATTTCATGGTTTAACCCAACAGATTGCATTTGACATCGACTACAAAATATTTCCGCTTAAACAGACAAAAAATCAGATAACAGTAAATTCTTCCGTCAGTTTTTCGCCGAACAAAATTTTTAATTTTTCCATAAAAAACACAATTTCATTAAAAGATTCACAAGAAATTATTTCTGATACAAACATTTACAAATTATATTCGGTTAAAACAGAATGCAGGGCAAAATGCAATATAAGATATAAAAATTCAAATGGAAATTTGACAACAAAGCTGACGCTGAAAAAAGAAGCAGATTCACAAGACAAACTTGCAATTATTTTCTATTGTGGTGCCACATTTTACATCAAACCGTAAAAAAGCGCAAATAAAAAACAGAAGACTATTGAAAAGATTGATATTTTTCGATACACTTCAGAAACTGTTATTATACTTTTTTAAATTCTTGCAGATGTCAACGTTTTCTGCATAAAAATATTTGAGAGGTAAGAGCAATATGGATATTTCCAAGATGAGGAATATCGGTATCAGCGCCCACATTGACTCGGGAAAAACAACCCTGTCAGAACGTATTCTTTTTTATTGCGACAAAATTCACGCTATTCATGAAGTTCGCGGTAAGGACGGTGTCGGTGCTGTAATGGACAACATGGAACTGGAACGCGAACGCGGTATTACTATCCAGTCAGCATCAACACAGGTTCAGTGGAAAGACTACACCTTCAACGTTATTGACACACCAGGTCACGTTGACTTCACCGTTGAAGTAGAACGCTCTTTGCGCGTTCTTGATGGTGCAATTCTTGTTTTGTGTTCAGTAGGTGGCGTTCAGTCACAGTCAATTACTGTTGACCGCCAGCTCAAGCGCTATCATGTTCCGAGAATCGCATTTGTTAACAAATGTGACCGTACAGGTGCAAACCCATTCAAAGTACGCATGCAGCTCCGCGAAAAACTCGGACTCAATGCTTACATGATGGAAATCCCGATTGGTCTCGAAGACAAGCTTGAAGGTGTTGTTGACCTTGTTTCAATGAAAGCAATCTACTTCGAAGGCGATTCAGGAACAGAACTTCGCTATGCTGAAATTCCTGCACACTTAGTTGATCAGGCTAACCAGTATCGTGAAGAACTTCTTGATGCTGCTTCTATGTTCAGCGATGAACTTATGGAAGCTATGCTTGAAGAAAATGTAACAGAAGACATGATCAATGCTGCAATCCGCAAGGGTACACTTGCAGAACAGTTTGTTCCTGTTTTCTTGGGTTCAGCATACAAAAACAAAGGTATCCAGCCTTTGCTTGATGGTGTTGTTAAATTCCTTCCTAACCCAACAGAAGTTAAGAAC
>JAKSTS010000047.1 GCA_024402455.1 Treponemataceae bacterium | reverse complement strand
ACCCTTCATACGACGCAGAGCGTCGGGGTATTGAACCCGTCGGCGCGAATAAAAATCCTATAATTTTTATACATTCAGCATGGCTCTGCATTGCGGCAAAACTTACATAGCTTCAAAAAAAGCAAGAACATAAGAACAGGCAACTTTTATGAATAATGCAATCAATACAAGGATTACAATCGGACGGGCAATTTTTGTGCCGTTTTTGACAAAAGTTTTTGCGCCAAGAAAATGACCGGCAATACTGAAAATACTGGCAATAAGGCCGAGAAGCCAGATTACTTTGCCGTTTATAATAAAAACTACAAGAGCAGTTACATTCGAAGTTAGATTTACAATTTTTGTTGTTCCTGCAGCTCCATTTAGGCTCAGGCGGGCAAGACCTGTAAGCAAAAGAAGCATAAAAGTTCCTGTTCCTGGTCCATAAAAGCCGTCGTACATTCCTACAAAAAATGCACTTATTAAACAGAGAACAAGCGTCTTGCATTCCGAAAAGCGTTCTTTGTTTGTTTCAAATCTTTTATTTTTTAAAACATAAAGGGCAACTAATGGAAGAAGACAAATCATAAGAATACTGAAAAATTTTTCGGGAATTAAAAGTGCAAGATTTGAACCGATTGCGGCGCCAAGCATTGTTACGATTACGCAAAAAACAGATGTTTTCCAGTTAACAAATCCGTCACGAATGTATTCTATAGTAGAAACTGCCGTTCCCATTGCCGAGCTTAGTTTATTTGTTGCAATTGCATTATGCGCAGGCAAACCAATAAACAAATAAGCCGGAAGTGTAATTAAGCCTCCGCCGCCTGCTATTGCATCAATAAATCCTGCAATAAAAACTGCCGGACAAATTATCAGAAAATGCACAAAACTCAAAGTTTCCATATTCTGCTGATTATATCAAAAACGACGGAGTATGTTAAATGAAGAAATTATCTATCATGACTTTAGGTTCTAAAAACCTTTCAAAAAATGCACGTAATTGATGAAATTACTTATGCATCTTTTTAGTCCATATGATGAAATTCTGAAACAAGGCGGGCTTCTTCGAGAAAACTGAAAAGGCGGGCACTTTGCATTGGTTTTGCGTAGAAGAAACCTTGAATATAATCTGCACCAAGTTCTATTGCTTTATCGAGAACTTCCTGTGTTTCAACACCTTCTGTAATGATGCTCAGATTAAAGCTCTTGCAGGCATCAATAATTGCTTTTACAAGCACATCTTGTCTTGCCGAAAGCCCCAATTTAAAAACAATCTGCCTGTCAAGTTTCAGCGTATCAACCGGCAGGTTTGCAAGATAATTTATGCCACTGTAGCCTGCACCAAAATCGTCAAGTGCAACACGAATGCCAAGAGATTTAAGCTGAACAATTTTTTCCCTTACAGATTCAAACGAAGTAATCAACACAGATTCTGTAATTTCAAATTCAAAAAGCGAAAGAGGAACCTGCGAATCTGTAAGTATTCTCTTTACACGGTCAAAAAAGCCGTGCTGCAAAAGCTGCACGACAGAAAGATTTATTGAAATTGTGTCTATGCTTGTTTTTCTGTTCTGTATGACTTTTGCAAAATTGCAGACATTTTTAATGATTATATCGCCTAATTCATTGATGAACCCGTTTGCTTCTGCAACTGCAACTGCTTCTTCCGGGCCAATTACAATCTGGTTGTTTTTTATACGCAGCAAAGCTTCAAGCCTTGTAAATTTTCCTTCTTTAATTGAATAAACAGGCTGATAGACAACTTCAATGCCAGTCTGATTATTAATTGCGTCAAGTACAATGTCTTTTATTATATTGCTTCGTCCAACCGCGTCGTTGATGATACTGTTATAAACAATACACAAATTGCGTTTTATTAAAGATTTGGAATATTTGAGCGCAGTTTTGCAGCTTCGCAAAAGTTCTGTCGGCGTTGTTCCATGGTCTGGAAAATCTGCACGACCGGCATTCATGCTGATTACATATTTTCCGGCCGGAACTTCAACCGGATTTGCAAAGAAATCTTTTATTTCGCGTATTACATTTGCACATTTTGCACCGTCTGCATTCGGCGTAATTATTACAAATGTATCTCCGTTGTAACGGTAAACATTCGACTGCGAAATTGTATCGAGCATGGCTGCTGTCTTGCGAAGCAGCATGTCGCCGGTTTTTACAGAAAAAAGCTCGTTGAAATGGTCAAAATCCACAACATCAATCATAAAAATTGAAAAATCTTTTCGCTCTGTGTGGATAAATTCTTCAAGAGCACGGATTAATGCGCTTCTGTTGCCTATGCCAAGAAGCGGATCTGTAAAAGCCATGACTTCAAGGTTTGCCTGATAGGCTGACATGGAAGAAATTGTTTCATTAAGCGTTTCGGCAAGAATGTTTAAGTTTTTATCCTTGTAGTTTTCAAAACAAACATCCTGGTTGCCGATTTTGATTTCCATACAGCGTTCAACCATTTTGTTTAACGGAGCATCAAGACGCTTATAAAGCAGAATGTTGACAAAAACAGCCGCTGCAAACATAAAAACTGAAGTAACAAGCAAAAGCCGAAGCGATGCAAACGCATCAGCTGCAAGTTCACGTCTGTTTACAGATGCACAAAGTACAATATTGAATTCCCGGTTAATGGTTGAAACTGCAATGCGTTCCGGTTCACCGTTTACTTTAAAAGCTGTTTCTGTAAATTTTTCATAAATATCAGGTACAACTTTTTCTGCAAAAGCCGCATCAGTCAGCATTTCAGCCCATTGGTCAGCAGAAAGCGAACCGCACATAATGTTAAGATAATTATCAAAAATATAAAGCTGGCCGCTTTTTCCGAATTTCTGGCGGTCAAAAAAGTTATAGAAAAAACTTCTTGATGTCTTTGCAACCATAAATCCGCATGTTTCACCATCTTTTAAAACCGGAATAATAAAATATGGAATTGAAGAAACATAATCAGGCAGTGTTAAAAAAAGCGGATTTCCGTCAGAAAAAGTATTCAAAAACATCCATGAAATTACATTTTCAAGCAGAATTCTTTCCTGCGGAAAGCCTTTTATTTCTATCTGTTTGCCGGAAACGTCATAATATTCAATTGCTTCAATAACCGGCAGTGCCGTTTCTATTACATTTGTCTGCCAGCGGATTTTTTCAGTTAATTCATCAGAAAGGCTGCCGCTGTTGCCCGCAATAAAATCAACAAACTGAGAATCTGATGCAAGATTTGAAAGCTGTATTTCGGCTTCGTGCAGTGCAGTGCCGATTTCATCTGTATAAAGCTGCAGTTCTTCTGCCATTGAAGCAGTGCTTGATTTGCGGACATTCCGGTAAGTAATTACAAATGCCATTGAAATCATTACGAGAAAAAGAAAAAGACAGAGAACAATTGCAATTATGTATGCATTGTCTAAAAATGAGAAAATATTCTTTTTTCTAATTTTTCTGTTTCTCATCAGATTTTTTCCAGCTCAAAAGGTGTTTCCTGATAAACATAATAGTTCAGCCAATTTGAATAAAACAAATGTGCATGGCTTCTCCATGTTGAAACAGGACGGTTTTCAGGATTATCATCCGGAAAGTAATTGTAAGGCATTTCTATCTGTTTGTGTTGACTTATATCACGGAAATATTCTGCACCAAGCGTTTCTGTGTCATATTCAAGATGACCGGTCATAAATACACGGCGGTTATCCTTTGATTTTACAAGAAGCACGCCTGAACGTTCTGACTCTGCAAGAATCTGCAGTTCCGGCACTTTTAAAATGTCTTCTTTGCGCACTTCTGTATGTCTTGACTGTGGAGAAGGAAACCTGTCGTCAAAACCACGCATAAGCGGATCATTTTTAACTTTCCGTGTATTCTGAAAAATGCCGAACATTTTTTTCTCAAGATTATACTTTGGAATTCCATAATGGTAGAAAAGTCCTGCCTGTGCACCCCAGCAGATATAAAGCGTTGAAAAAACATTTGTAGAAGCAAAATCCATAATCGTCGTAAGTTCTTTCCAGTAATCAACTTCTTCAAATGGAAGCTGCTCAACTGGTGCGCCTGTAATAATCATGCCGTCATATTTTTTGCCGGCAATGTCTTTTGGCGTTACATAAAATTTTTCAAGATGTTCTGCGCCTGTGTTTTTTGATTCATGCGTCGACATGTGGACAAGAGATATTTCAACCTGAAGAGGCGTATTTCCAAGCAGGCGGAGCAGCTGTGTTTCTGTTGCAATTTTCGTCGGCATCAGATTGACGATTGCAATCTGCAGCGGTCGAATGTCCTGCAAAGCAGCCCGCTGCTCTGTCATTACGAATATATTTTCTGATTCAAGCACTGAACGTGCAGGTAAATCTGACTGTATTTTAATTGGCATAATTCTTCCGAAATAATTTCAGGCGAATCTTAGTTTTGTCTGATTTTCTAAAAAAAGAAAAGATTTCACCCTAAAATAACACAGATGATTATATCATATAATCAATAAAAAAGTCGCCCACCAAACTGTATTTTGATGCAAAATCTTTTTAAAGACAGAATTCAACCGCAAGCTTTTCAGTCGCATACTTTATCCGGATCCCAGTTGTGTTTCGGATAACGGCCTTTCATTTCTTTGCAGATTTCAGGCCATGTGTTTTTCCAGAACCCTTCAAGATCTTGTGTAACCTGTAACGGACGTCTTGCAGGAGATAAAAGCCTGAACAAAACAGGCACGCCGCAGACTGCCGGTGTTTTTTTGCAGCCGAAAATCTGCTGGATTATTATTTCAATAACAGGAACAGGTCCGGCACTTTTGTCGATTTCTTCATATTTAACCTGAACTTCCCTGCCATTTTCAAGTTTTAGCCGAAGCGGAACAGCAGAATCAACAGAACGGCCGTCAAATTTATAGCGGAGCGCTTCTAAAAAATTTTCTTCAGAAATCATTGAAGAACCATGCCAGAACGGCAACAGCCACTCTTCAAGGTTTTCAAGCAGATCATCTGTTTTTTCTTCAAGGGAATGTTTTGCATAAAAGCGCGCCCGTTCATAAAAATTCAAAGATGCTTTATTCCACGGAAATGATTCAATTCCATTTTCCCTGAAAAATGAAACATACGCTTTTGCCGTATCAGACGGCTCAACTGCAAGCAATTCTTCTGAGAGAAGAATCCGGCCATAAAGTTTACGGCGCGCCTTGCGTACTTTTCTTGCACTTTTGGTTTCTTCAAAATAAACATGAATTTCTTCTGTGCTGTGCATTTTAAGCCAGTTTTCAACATTTTCAAGTTTTTCAGCCTGATAAATGCAGCCCTGTTTTTCGCCGGAATCTGCATCAATTGCAATGATATATTCTGGAAAGCCGGTTTCTTGAAATTTCTTCTGCAAATCTGCACATAAAGCTGCTTTTTTTCCAGAATAAAGCTGATAAATAATGCCGTCTTCTCGTCTGGCAACACGGTCAAAAAAACCGCACAGAAGCACATTTGCACCGTTTAATTCAGACGGTTCTGCATTTTTCAAATCAAGAGGAACTTCAAAAGCTTTTATTTTCTTTTCAAGATTTGCATACAGTTTTCCGGCTCTTTCGGCTGAATTTTCTCCGCTGTATTTTATGACATAATCAAGCGCATTTTTTAAATTGCCGGAAAAAGCAGCCGACGCGGCAACAGCACCAAGCCGCGGATGAATTCCAAAAGAAAGCACCAGTTTCCCTTTTGACGTAATTGAACCGCCATCTTCGTCTTTTTCAATCAGTTCAGCTTTCTGCAAAAATTCACAGGCCTGGTTCCAGGCGCCAAGCGGCGGCAGGTCAAGCAAATCGATGGAATCTCTCCTTAATGCACCCAACAAGTCACATTCCAGTACCAGAAACGTTATGTCTGAACGCAGGATTTCTACAGGCAGACTTTTGAGACGCAAATCTGTTTTATGCCACATGCGGACACATCTGCCTTTCTGAGTTCGTCCAGCACGCCCTGCCCTTTGCGTTGCAGAAAATTCACATTCACTTTCTGTAACAAGCCGGTTCATTCCTGTTCTTGGTTCAAAACGGTTTATGCGTGCAAGACCAGAATCTATTACTGTTGAAATATCCGGCACTGTCAAGGAAGTTTCTGCAATGCTTGATGACAAAATAACACGTCTTGTGCCTTTTTCGGGCATAGTCAAAACATGTTTCTGTTCTTCAAAAGAAACAGAACTGTGCAAAAGGCATATTTCTACATTTTCTGTGTTTTCAAGCTTTTCTTTTAATTTTTGTTCTGCACGCTTAATGTCTTTTATGCCGGGCAGAAATACAAGAATTGAACCGGAATTACAGGGATTTTCAAGTTCATGCATTACTGCATTTTCTATTTCTGTCTGTTTATATTCAATTTCAACAGGGAAAAGCCGCCCCGGAACAGAATAAAGCCCGCAGTTCAAATATTCACACAATTTTTTGGTTTCAATTGTAGCTGACATTACAAGCAGAAAAAGATCGTCTCGCAGTTCTTTTGCTTCTTTTAGAAAAGCAAGAAACAAATCTACATAAACTGAGCGTTCGTGAAATTCATCAATTATTACGACAGAATAACCTTCTAAAGACGGGTCATTTTGAATTAACCGCAGCGCAACAGCTTCTGTAACAATTTCAAGCTGTGTTTCTTTTGTAACTTTTGAATCTAAGTGCATGCGGTAACCTGCAAAACTGCCTAACTGTTCATCTGCAATTTCAGAAGCATATTTTGCAAGCGAAAGAACAGCAAGCCTTCTCGGTTCAAGCATAAGCACTTTTCCACCAAATGAATTTAAAAGCCCAAATGGAACTGCAGTTGATTTTCCAGCTCCAGTTTCAGCCGTCAGCACAAGGCTTTGTGACGGAGAATTTTTTAAATTATCCGCAATATTTTCAAGATGTTCAAAGACAGGGAGTTTTTCAAAAGAATTTTTTGCGTTCTGCCTTATTTTTTCACTTAAAAAATTTATTCTTTCCATTAATTTTCATCTTTCGTAATTTTTTTAGAAACAAGATATCGCGTAGACGGACCTTTGCCAAGCAAAACAAGCGTTCCTTCTTTTGTCATATCCCTTAAAAGCCTTACAGCAAGAGATTGAGAAATTCCAAGTGCAATCTGCAAATCGTGCCGCGTAATAAAACCTCTTTTTTCTGCAAAAGCAAGAACAGCATCCCTATGTTTTGCCTGTGCAGGTGAAATTTCTGCATCAGATACTGTGCTTTTCTGCCATTCATTCATATTCGGCAGCATAAGTTTAAAAGCATTGTCACTTACAGAAATCTGCGGCGAAGGCATTTTTGTAAATTTTGTTTCTACCGGCAATTCATCTTTATAGCTTGCAAAAATACGCGGCAACCCGGAACCATAAGCTTCAACAAGCATTAATCTGTAAAAAACTTTTGAAAGATTCGTATTTCTGGCAGCAGACACACCAAGCATAATATCATCGCGCCTTAGACCTTCAACAAGACCGCCTACAGAAATTATTTCAAAACGGTCTTTAAAAATGTGAATTAAAATGCTTGCACTCAAACTGTAATCTCGATGAACAATTGCATTCAATAAAGATTCGCGTACTGCAACCGGCGGAAAATCCCTCAAATCAGTTCGATAAAGACCAGTAAAACTTGAACTTATGCAATTATGAAAATCAATCCATTCATAAACATCATTAAGCTGCGTCAAAAGAGAACCGCCGAATTCACGTCTGTCTTTAAAAGTTTTTGTGTCATTTCCTTCAAAAAGTGCAGCTTTTATTGTATGCGTACACTGATCCGACAAAAGCAATGCAAGATTTGTGTACTGGCCTTCTGCCGTTATAAGCCCAAGCCGGCGTTTATCGCGCCCTGTAAATGAAATATTTCTTGCAGCAAATTGCCGCGACAACTCTACGAAAGTTAACTTTTGATCTAACGAGCGCTGTTCTTCATAACGTTCACCACCTGTTTCCTGTGTCATTTTAAAAATTGCAGCTTCAGAAGCCATAACAGACTCAGACCCGTGGCGCACATAGACACCGGCAGAACGCATGCCTTTATTTGCAAGATAATACGGACGTGCATTTCCTCTTTGAACTGTAATTTTTATAACATTTTTATCTTCAAGTACTTCCGTTATATAAGAAACGAACATAGTTATGTCAGGTTTTATAGCCTGGCGGATTGAACTGGAAAGCCTGAGCATTTCGTCATCAACATTTTCAACGCCGCAAACCGAACCATCATCATTTACGCCAACATAAATTATTCCACCAGCTGTATTTGCAAACGCAACAACTTCTTTTTTGATTTCGTCTGTAAACTGACGCTTCAGTTCAAGATTTGCACTTTCGTTTATGTTCATATTTGCCTCAAGTTAAATTAACGGCGCATAATTTTATGCAGAAGCACAAAAATACATGCTGAAACCGCCTTAAAATCTAACAATTTTCAAGCACAATTCTAACATATTTCGGGTCAATTTCAAGATTAATAATAGAAAAAGATTTTTAAATTATCCTATAAACATTGAAAAAATCATTCAATTTTGCACACAAAAAAAGGGCCGGCACAAAACCGACCCTTCTGCAATCATGTAATATTAAAAATTACTTAACATATTTAAGCAAAACAGAACCATCTGCAGCATCTACTTCATACCAAATGTCAAGAGAAATGCCTTCGACAGTTTTCTGATTGATTTTGAGCGTAAAATCAAATTCGTTTGTTTCGCCGGCCTTGATGTTTTCACCAAGAACAGTACCTTCAACACCATTTGCATCAATTTCAGCCCACCAGTTTACAGCAGCTGTGTTTTCGATTGCACGAATATAAAGCTTTGAAATGTCTTTGTCAGCTACACACTTCCATTTACAGTGGATTTCATCACCTGCAATTGGAAGATCGTTGCCGAACAATTTAGAAATATCAACAACTTTCTGATAGCATGTCGGTGCAGCTGTTCTGTCCTGAACGCCATTTACCCATGGATATTCTGCTTCAATCTGAACGAATGCTGCATCTTTTGAAATATCAAAATCAAACTTCTTTGGATTTTTTCTTTCAACAACTGGTGCTGCACCTGTAACAGATTCTTTTACGCGTTCAAACTTGAAAACAGCATCTCTTCCGTTCTGTTTTCCATAAGCAAACTGCATTGTAAGTTTTCCACGACATGGGTTCTTAAGAACACCTTGAAAATGTGCTTCTACAGGAACATTTGCTTTAATGTCTGTAAGTGTCCATTCTTTTTCTTCCTGAAGAACTGTCCAGTAACTAGCAGCAGGACTTGTATCAACGAGTCCCATTGTAAGTACATCAATATCAATTGGTGATGTCAATTTAAAATATACATCAATGATATCACCTTTTTTTGGCAGCTTTGTTTTTACAAGATTTGTCCAGTCAGCATTTGCCTGAAAATCAGTTTTCTTTGCTTCAGCATATTGGTTTGGAACAATTTTAAGTTCTGTACATGCATCAACAACATCAAGGATGTAGTAAGATGGTTCTACAGGTTCTTCTGCTTTCTTTTTTTTGTCCTTCTTCTTTGGTGCAGCAAAAGCAGATGCTAACATAGCAACCATCAACAAAACAGCAACAGATACTTTAAAAGATTTTTTCATATAGCCTCCTAAAATCACTTTATAGTATTAGATTAATTCTTGCACAGAATTTTCTAATCTGCAACTTATTTGTTGTAAAAATGCACAATCTTAGGGAAAACTCACTATAAAAAAATCCGGTAAATCGTTTAACATTAACGATTTAGAGAAACATAGATATGAATATGCAGAACCATACTGATGGTTTAAACTCATACAACACCACTTGAAGATTTTTTGCAGACTGATATTTACAGCAGTAATTTTACAAGTCAAAACAGAAACCTTTTTTAAGGTACTGCATCTGCAAAATTTTTATCAAGAAAATGCATAAATAAGCAAAAAAACCGGTGCAAATAAAAGTGAAATTCATTATACTCAAAAGTACATAAAGGAACGGCACCATCTTTAAATAGAAACAAACCAGCCATTCTTAAAAAGTTATCCACAAGGAGTGTATAACACTATGAAAATCGAAACAAAAGTTTTGCATTCAGGCTATAAACCAGAAAACGGCGGACCTGGAACCATTCCAATTGTACAAAGTACAACATATCGTTTTGACAGCTGCGACCACGTTGCAGCACTTTTTGACAAGCCGACAGAATTCATGTATTCACGTTTTGCTAACCCTACGTGCGATGCAGTAGAAAAGAAAATTGCAGATATGGAAGGCGGAGTTGGCTGCATGCTTACATCATCTGGACAGGCAGCAAGTTTGCTTTCTGTTTTGAACCTTTGTTCTGCAGGCGACAGCTTTATTGCTTCTTCATCAATTTATGGTGGAACAATCAACCTTTTTGGTTTTACTCTTAAAAAACTTGGCATTGAATGTATCTGGGTTGATGTAAATGCTTCTTATGATGAAATTGTAAAAGCAATTAAACCTAATACAAAATGTATTTTCGGCGAAACAATCGCAAACCCAGCTCTTACAGTATTTGATTTTGAAGTTTGGGCAAAAGCTGCACATGACAACAACCTGCCTTTGATTGTTGACAATACATTTGCAACACCATATTTGTGCCGTCCTTTTGAATGGGGCGCAGACATTGTAGTTCACTCAACAACAAAATATATGGATGGTCACGCTGTTCAGGGTGGCGGCTGTATTGTTGATTCAGGAAACTTTGACTGGGAAAAAGCATACAAAGAAACTGGAAAATTTGCAGACATGATTGAACCAGATGAATCTTACCACGGTTTGAAATATGTCGGCGATTTTGGAAAAGCAGCTTATATCGTAAAAGCCCGTACACAGCTTATGAGAGACTTTGGCTGTTATCCTGCAGCTCAATCTGCATTCTATTTGAACTTAGGTCTTGAAACTCTTCCTATCCGCATGGAACGCTACTGCCAGAATGCAAAAAAAGTTGCAGAATTCTTTAAATCAAGCGACAAAATTGCAAAAATCTCTTATCCAGGGCTTGAAGGCGATGCATACTACGAAAGAGCAAAGAAATATCTTCCACTTGGAACTTGTGGTGTAATTTCAATCAGCATAAAAGGCGGACGCAGCGCAGCTGTTCGCTTTATGGATGCTCTTGAACTTGCAAGCGATGAAGTACATGTTGCAGACATACGCACTTGTGTATTACATCCTGCTTCTGCTACACACCGCCAGCTTACAGACGAACAGCTAGTAGCAGCTGGAATCGACGGTGGTATGGTTCGCGTTTCTGTAGGCTTGGAAAACGTTGACGACATCATCGAAGATTTGAAAAAAGGTCTTGCAGCAATCTAGAAAACCAGACTGCAAAACTTCACAAAAAGCATTGAAAAATACGACAAGGCTGCTGTAAGAAGCTGGTTTTAGCTTCATAAAACGGCAGCCTTTTCATTTTTAGCATGAACATAAAAATGAAAAAGCAAACCAAAAAGTTTTTACATAAATTTTGCCAACAGATTCATTTTATAACGCCTTTACACATGCAGAATACATGCATTTCATCCGATGCTTTATATAGAAGATTTTCTAAATTGTGGCTAAATCTTCAGATGAATTCAATGCATTACTTAATACACTTTATAAGGACACAAAATTTTTATGACACAATTCAAGCCTGCAAAAACAGCCGCAGTAATGGCTGCATTTTTTCTTCTGGTGACTTTAATGACTAACAGCTGTACATCAACATCCTCTAAAAAAAATTCAGTCCAATCAAAAAAGCATATATCTTCCTCTGTTTTCAGCCAGTACGGTTTCAGGCTTGTTGAGCAAAAACAAATTGAAATGGTCAACGGCACTGCTTATATTCTTGAACACACACAGAGCGGTGCACAAATTTATTACATTGACAACGATGATGAAAATTTAAGCTTTTCAATTACTGTTTCAACACCACCGGAACTTGACAACGGTGCAAACCATATTCTTGAGCATATGACGCTAGCTTCAACACAGTCTTATCCTGGAAAAGAAGTTTTTTTTGGTGCATCAAACACAACGCTTAACACTTACATGAATGCTTCTACAGCCGCAACTTATATTCAGTTTCCTTTTTCAACAACTGATGAACGCCAGTTCAAGCAGCTTGCAGACTATTATATGTCAGCAGTTTATGAACCTACGCTTGATGACTACATTTTTATGCGCGAAGGCTGGCGCTATGAAATGCCTACAAAAGATTCTCCGCTGACAATAAATGGAATTGTCTATAATGAAATGAAAGGTGCAAATTCAAATATTCTGCGCCAGTCGAGCGTTGCCATGCGCGAATCTCTGTTTCCGGATACTGTTGTAAAAAACGACTCTGCCGGAAAAACAGAAAATATTCCAACATTAACAGCAGAAGACGTCCGCAAATATCATGAAAAATATTTTGTGCCTTCAAATTCAATTATTGGAATCTATGGAAATCTGGATATTGCCTCTTTTCTTGATTTTCTTAATCAGTCATGGCTTTCAAAATACAAAAAATCTATTTCTCTGGTACAGATTCCGGAACAGAAACCTTTTTCAAAATCAAAGTCTGTTTACCGCAATTTTCCAGTTCCATCAAACTACAATGCAGACTGCAAGGCTGTAATTTCAAAAGGCTTCGCTCTGACAGGCATTAACGAAAAAGAAATGCCAACGCTCATGCTTTTAATGAATATTCTTGATAATGACAACTCGCCTCTCATGAAAGCGCTTGATGAATCAAATCTTGCAGACAGCTATTTTATCAACGTTTCCATGGCAACAAGACAGCCTGTTTTTGAAATTACAGCACAGAATATTTCACCGAACAAGGCAAGCACTTTTGAACATATTGTCATTTCTGCATTGCAAAAAATTGCACAGGAAGGCATTGCCCCGGATCTGTTTGATTCTGTAAAAGCAGACTTTTATGCAGGCGCAATTCTTGCAAGAGAAAATACACAAATCGGTCTTGATTTAATTGAAAGCATGGCAGTAGGAGAACTTTCAATCGGTTCAAAATATTCAATTGCCACGGCCAATTATGACGTTCAGAACGTAACGATCCAAAATGCTTCAAAACTTGTTGACCATTTTCTGGTAAACAACAACCACAGCGTTCTTGTAATTATTGATCCGAAACCAGGACTGGGTGAAGAACAGGAAAAAGCAGAACGGGCAAGACTTGCAAAAATCAAATCATCTATGACAACTGAACAAATCAATTCGATTGTCAGCCAGACTGCTGCTTTTAATTCATGGCTCAACAGCGAAGACGAAAAAGGCAGGCAGAGCATAAAAAAACTTCAGGTACTTACACCTGAAAATTTGAACACAAACCTTGTACCAAGCAACATAAAAGATGAAACATCAGGTCAATTCCGTCATGTTCATTCTTATGCAAACGGACCAGCACTGCGCACAACTCTTTATCTTAATCTTTCAGATTTAACACCAGAAGAACTGCATTATGCAAATCTTTACATGACATTGATTGGCGACCTTGGAACAAATAATCTGACAGAGGAACAGGTTGACTTTCAGCTCAGCATGCTCGTTCTGGGACTCAGCACAACAGTTGAACCATTTTACACAAGCTATGAACGCAAAAATTCATATCCAGTCATTAATTTGAGCTGGTACGCAGAATTGAAAAACACAAAAAAAGCAGAACAGCTTGTTTCTTCCATTTTGTACGATACAGTCCTTGATCCATCTCGTCTTAAGGTGCTGATTTCAATGGAAAAAGCACGTGCAGACAGAAGCCTTCAAAGCAATGCAACTTTTTACGCATTAAGCCGTGCCGGAGCAGCATGTGCATCAAGTTATTCGCTTTATAATCATCTTTACGGCATTCCATATTATCTATTTATTCAGCAGGCTTATAAAGAAGTCAGCAAAAATCCTTCAACTGTAATTGAAAAATTAATTGCCGTAAGGGAAAAAATGCTTGTAGCAAACATGCCGCTTGTTATTACAGTTGGAACAAACTCTGAAGCAGCATCTGAGGCCGGAAAAGTAATTACAAAACGCCTTAAAGGATATGACGGCACACCTTGCACAAATTACACAAAAATTGCACAGCCTGCAAAACGAGCCGCATACATCATAAAAGATTCTGTAAGTTATCTTGCTTCGGCTCAAAGCATTCCGCTTGATAAACTTCAAGCATATTCAATTGCTTCTGATATTCTCGAAAATGAATATTATGTTCCGCAAATCCGGCTTGAAGGCGGTGCATACGGAGCTAGCGCAAACACAGACCGCGTTTATTTTTCTGCTTATACATCAAGAGACCCAAAACCGATGCGCAGCCTTGAAATTCAAAAGAGGGCATCTAATGCAAAACTTAAGATTACAAAAGAATCTCTTGCACCATACATAATTGCACGACACGGTGTTGAAACAAGCCCTATAGGACTTTATACCCAGGCTTTTATTTATGCCGTAAACCATGTTCGAGGCTATTCTGTTGAAGACTGGGAAGCAAATCTTGAAAAAACAAAAAAAGTAAGCGTCATGGATGTTGAAGCAGCAATAAGAAACATAAATGCATCTGACTGTTATGTACTTTTTACAAATGATGCAACATACAGAACATCAGACGTTTCATTTGATGAAGTTATTGACCTTACAAACGCAGGAAAACAGTAATGCAGGACTTTTTTGCAGAAGAACTCGAAAAACTCGGCATAAATAAAGAATATGCAGCACTTTTCGAAAAATATGCACAAGAATTAAATCTGTTTAATTCAGCATACGACCTTGTAGGAGCAGATTCTGTAGAAGACATTTTGAAAAAACATGTCCTCGACAGTCTTGCAGCTGTTCCTGTTTTAAAAAAACTTTTAGCCAAAGTATCCGGTTCAGGAAACCCTCGTCTTGCTGACGTAGGTTCTGGCGGCGGACTTCCGGGAATTCCACTTGCAATTGCTTTTCCGGAAGTGTCTGTTACATTGATTGAACGCATGAGTAAAAGATGTACTTTTCTTGAAAACTGCGTCCTTACGCTTGGTTTAAAAAACGTAACAGTTTTAAACACAGAAGCAGAAAAAGCACCACAAAAAGCTTTTGATATTGTAGTTTTTAGGGCATTCAGGCCATTAGATGAAAAAATGACAAAAACACTGCTGAAACTTCCAGCTGAAAACGGAATAATTGCAGCATATAAAGCACGAAAAGACAAAATAGAAGCAGAAATGTCCGCAATTTCAAAGCTTGTGCCCTCGTGGAAAGCAGAACCGTTAAATGTTCCTTTTTTGGGCGAAGGCAAAGAAGAACACGAACGGAATCTGGTTGTAATCGAACCAAAAAATTTTTGAATAAATTTAGCTTTAAAATAAAAACGCTGAAAAGCTCCTCCAGCCTTTCAGCGCACAACAAACAGCGTAAAAATCAATCAAACAATAACTACAGAATTATCTGTGTTAGAAAATGGTGCCGGAATATATTTATCAGCATTCCAGTCGTTTTCCCATTTATAACCATCAAGAAGGT
>JAKSTS010000046.1 GCA_024402455.1 Treponemataceae bacterium | reverse complement strand
ATATTTTTTTTATTTTTTTATTTCATCCCTCATTCATGCTGCAAACTGTATAAAGCAGTTTAATAACAGACAGTTTTTACTGCCGTGCAATCAGTTTAATCCTGCTGCGGCTGTTATGCGCGCCCTTGCCTCATCAAGTGCCTGTGCATACTGCTCTTTCAGTGCATCAAGATTCCGGTCCAAAGACTGCACAAATTCAGGGTCTTGCATTGGTGTAAGTTCAATGTGCTGTCCGGTACGTTTTTCAAGTTCAGCCTGTTTCTGTCGTAGTTTTGGCATATATTGCTGTGTCAATGCAGCTTCAAGTTGTTTTTGCGAAGAAAGATACTGCATGAAAACCTGCTGCATTGTCATAAACAGATCATTCATGCCTTTATGTGGCAGCAAAAGCTCAAGCCCCTGCCCTACTTTCATCATCATTTCAATTTCAGATTCTTCTGCAGGCAACTGAAGCCTTGCCATAAAGAGTTTTACAGCACCTTCAAGCACACCGTCTTTTTCGGCATTTTTAAAAGCACCAAACGATTTCTTAAAACCCTGCAAATCGCCGTCTGCTAAAAAATCTGAAGCAAGCTTTTTACCGCAATTATTCCATTCCCGTTTTTTGCCAGCCGAAGCATCGCTTTTTATGTCGGCTGTTCTTTCTAAAGCAATTTCTAATGCTGATTTTATCTGTGACATATTATAAAAATACGAAATCTTATGCTGTTTTTCAAGGTCAACATGAAATAAATCTTTTTTCTGTTGAAATATGTGTCAAAGGAACATCAAAATCGTCTGACGGAAGTGAATCAAAAACCTGACAGTCATAGCAAAAGCCAACAATTGCTTTTGGCAAATATACGGATGAATTTGTTTTATAAACGCCATCAATATATCTGTCATAAAAACCACGGCCATAACCTAAGCGCGTGCCGTCAAGGGCAAATGCAAGCCCCGGAACAACAAAAACGCTTTGAACAGGAAGACGGCTCTGGTCAATTTTTTCAAGAAATGTGCATGGTTCAAGAATATCAAAACAGCCTTTTTCAACCTGTTCGTCAATTTTTTTTAAAGGACTAAGCAGATAAAAATCAAGATTGTCGCCGACTGTTTTTGGAATGGCAATTTCTTTTTTATCTGCAAAAGCTTTTTCTATCAGGGCAGATGTTGAAATTTCATTTTTTTTAGACATGAACACAAAAAGACATTCTGCTTCTTCATAAAGACTGGTTGAAACAAAATTTGCAGCAGCCATCATGCTTCTGGTTTCTGTCTCAAAACCGACAGATAAACGTTTTACCGCCTGCCTGGCAGCAGCTCTTGCGGCAGCTTTCGATTCAAATTCCATTTTTGCTCTCTCCTAAACATTACTCAAAACGGAGATTCTAAATTTTTAATCTTTAGAACCAGCGAACGAATATGCCACCCTGTTCCATATTTTAGAAATACGTTTTTTTCAAGTCAATATCTAAATCTTGCAAATTTTCAGTTTTTAGAGGTGAAATATCATTTTTTCAGACGATTTCCGCCAAACAGAAGCTGTTCATATTTTTGCTTTAAAATATGGACGCAATCTTCTTTTTGTGCACGGCACCGCACAATGTCTTCTGCAAGAGCACGGCAGTTTGGCGAACCGCACGCACCGCAATTAAGAGCAGGAAGTTCTGCTACAAGAGAATCTATTTCAGCAAGCATGCGCCTTGCTTTTGCAAAATCTTCACTTAAAAGCAAAGCCGGTCTTGGTTCAATCGGCAAATTCCAAAGACACTCTTTCAAACTGAACATTTCAGTTTTTGCTTCATCAAACATTTTTTCAAAAGCTGCTTTTTTATCAGTTTGACTTTCTTCTTCATTATGCTGCCTTGCACTGGCACAAAATTCTGCATCAAAACGCTGGCGCATATTTGCATGCGCAACAGGCACGCTTTCTACTGCAAGAGAGCCGCCTATGCAGCCGCCAGAACAGGCAGACATTTCAATAAAATCAAAATCGTCCAGAGCACCTTCTTCAACAACTTCAAGAACTTTCAGCACATGATCAATTCCATCGCAGCTAAGCCAGCGAACTGTCTGATTTTCTTTCTGCAAAGCAATTGCCTGCTGCAAAGTGTCGCTTTCACCGTCACTCATTCCCCAGATTAATGCCTGATTGAAAAAAGGATGACGCAAACATATTTTTGCATTTTCTTTTGGCACAGCATTTGATTTCATTGCATTTCTTACCAGAAGATAAATTTCTGCTATAGAAAAAACTCCAGTAATTGCAGAATATTCATAACCTAAAGGGGCACGCGGAATCGTAATTTTTGCAGGGCACGGTGAAAGGAAAAAAACTCCAACCTTTTCCGGTATAAATCCTTCACGGCTTGCTTTTTTTCTTGCATCCATTGCAGCAAGTTCAACAGGCGGAAGAACCGGCAGAATGTTGTCAATCAAAGAAGGAAAACTCGTTTGAATAAGTTTTATAATAACCGGGCATGAAGATGAAATAATCGGACGCAAAGCTTTTTTGTTTTTTAGATATTCCGCTGTTGCAAAAGAAACATCGAAAGCATAATCAGAAACATTATAAAGCCGGTCAAAACCAAGCGAAAGCAATGCTGTCTGAATTGCTTCTGAACTATATTTTTTGTTGAACTGAGCATAAAAAGAAGGCGGAACAAGAATAATGCGGTGCTCAAAATTTTCCGTTATATTCGCTAAAGACGAAGCAAGTGCTCTTTTTGCACGGTTAGGGCAGCGCCTTATGCATTCGCCGCAATCAATGCAGCGTTCTTCAAGAATATGGGCTTTTCCATTGCGCACACGAATTGCCTCAACAGGGCAAGTTGTTACACATGTAGTGCACCCTGTACAAGAGTCTTCTTCGAGAAAAACAGAATGAAACCTTGAAAGCTCGCCCAAAACAGCTCCTATTTCAGTTTTTAGATTCAATGGAAATATCTAAAAAGTAATTTTTAAAAATGCCCTGATTTTGCGGACTCTTCTAAAAATAAGTTTTCAGATACACCCTGAAAAAGCAAAAAGAAAATTCAAGTTAGTATGATGTAAAACGAATTAAAACAATTTAAAGACTGTTACTGCAAAATCACAATCGTATCGTCATTGTTACAGTTGTGCCTTTTCCAATTTCACTTTTAATGTCCAATTCATCAGAATTGCGCTTCATATTCGGCAACCCCATTCCAGCACCAAAACCAAGTTCTCGCACATGCTCACTTGCAGTCGAAAAACCTTCCTGCATTGCAAGTTCAAGATCAACAATGCCAGGTCCATGGTCACTCATAACAATTACAATTTTATCGTCCTGAATATCAATTTCTGCTTCTCCGCCACCGGCATGCACAGCCATATTAATCTCTGCTTCATACATGGCAACAGAAATCCGTTTGATTGTTGGAATAGGAATGCCCAACCGCTGGAGAATTTTTTTCATTTCAGCAGAAACCATGCCTGCACGTGAAAAATCATCGCCAGACACAGAATAACGATAAATCATTAAATTGCCCGCACACCACCGCCTACAAGGCCAGCTTCATAAAGCTTGCCGCAAGCTAAAAACATAGGATGCTTGGTTGAAAGCAAAATAACGCCTAATTGTTCAGCCATTTCAATCATTTCAGCAGTCGGCTTCTTGCCACGTACAAAACAAATTGCACCAATGTCCATAAGATTCGCAGTACGAATAACCTGAACATTTATAAGACCTGTAAGCAGAAGCACCTGATCTTTAACAAAAGCCATAACATCACTCATAAGATCAGAGCCACAGGCTGAAGAAACTTCAAGTTCTGCAAGATTATCATTGCATACAATTTCAGCTTCAAGTATTTCTGCAACTTGGTTAATTGTCATAACAGCCCTCCGTAATAAAACACAACATCAAAAGTCTAACACGGAAAACCGTTATTCACAAGTTTTAAAAATAATGAGGAAAATATTTAATGCCAGTTCCAGAAAAGCAATTTTATAAAATTTCAGAGATGTTTTTACAGCAGAAAGTTCTGAACAAACATGCTTTAATTTGAAGCATAAACCTGATTAATGGCGCTAACGACTCCGTTAATACCTGCAAGTCCAATATTTGTACTCTTTCCACATCCCCAGAATTTCTGGTTGCTTTCAAGCGTAATTTCAACACAAGCAAGTGCTTCAGACTGTGTGCCAGAACCGATTGCATGTTCGTGGAATGCAGAAATTGAAAATTTGGGCACATTAACTTTTTGCAAAGCAGAAACAAACGCATCAAGCGGACCGTTTCCACTTGAACCAATCGGAAGAATTTCTCCCATCAAAGAAACACTTGCACGGCATTGAACCTGATCTCCGCCAAG
Source organism: Treponemataceae bacterium (assembly GCA_024402455.1). The sequence goes on along the minus strand of JAKSTS010000046.1, from coordinate 11,457 downwards.
ATACGTCTGTGCAAAATCAATGATTTTGAGCGGACTGGACTTTTCAAGCCATGTATCATTAAAAAGCTGATAAATTTCTTCAGCAGACAATTCGCGCTGAAGCTGGTCGGCTGCTGACGTAACAACCTTGCCCAAAACAGGATGCATTGCTTTCGGAAGGAAAATTCCATAATTCTGTTCAAGTATCCAGGCAGCTCCGCCTTTTCCACTCTGGCTGTTTATGCGGATAATTTCTTCATATTCACGTCCAATATCATGCGGATCAATCGGAATATATGTAACATCCCAAGGTGCATCGCTGTCCATTGTCTTGCGTGCTGCCATTGCTTTTCGTATTGCATCCTGGTGCGAACCGGAAAAAGCCGTAAACACAAGAGAACCGGCATAGGGCTGCCTTGGCGGAACGTCCATGTCTGTAAATTCTATATATTTGCGTGTAATCTCCGGCAAATCTGAAAAATCAAGTCCAGTATCAATGCCGTGCGTATACATATTCAAAGCTGTTGTAATAATGTCAAGGTTACCAGTCCGCTCTCCGTTGCCAAAAAGGCAGCCTTCAACACGCTCAGCACCGGCAAGCAGCGCAAGTTCACACGACGCAACGCCAGTTCCACGGTCATTATGACAGTGTGTACTTACAACTACATTTTCTCTATGCGAAATATGCTTGCAGAAATATTCAATCTGGTCTGCATAAATATTTGGCGTTGCACATTCAACAGTTGTCGGCAAATTGAAAATAATCTTGTTATTTTCTGTTGGTTTCCAGATTTGCTGAACAGCTTCGCAAATCTTTACAGAATAGTCAATTTCGGTACTTGAAAAACTTTCTGGTGAATATTCAAGCTGAATATTTACACCAGCTGCAATTTTTTCATGCTTTTTTACAAGTTCAACTCCATGAACAGCCATTGCAATAATTTCATCTTTTGACATATTAAAAGTATATTTGCGCTGGCTTGGCGAAGTTGAATTATAAATATGAAAAATTGCCTTAGAAGCCCCTTTCAGACTTTCCATTGTCTGAATAATCAAATGCTCACGAGCCTGGCACAAAACCTGAATCGTTACATCTTCAGGAATGTGGTTTTCTTCAATCAAACGGCGCAGAAAACAATATTCAGTTTGAGATGCACTTGGAAAACCTACCTCTATTTCTTTGAAGCCAATTTTTACAAGCATGTCAAAAAAGGCAAGTTTTTGTTCAACATTCATCGGAACAGAAAGAGCCTGATTTCCATCGCGCAAGTCAACAGAACACCAGACTGGTGCATGCGTTATAGAATTTTCAGGCCACTCACGATTTTCAAGTTTAATCTTTTCAAACGGATTATACTTTGCCATTTTTTATCTCCACAAAAAGGCTGTTTATGTTCTTGATAGCTGCCAATGCTTCTTACAAAACAAAAAAGCCCGCTGCCGGCAAGGCAACGGGCTGTAACATACAAATAAATTACACAGCGTTCGCCACTTACACGGCAGATTGAGAATCTTCTATTAGAAGTAGTTTTACTGTGAAAATCATAAAATCAATTTAGTCAAAAGTTAATTTTTTGTCAATTATAATTCAGAAGCCTTTTGCAGCACACAAAAAATGTGGTATAAAAGGCGTATCAGAAAAGTTTTAAAAAATGCACTTTTTAGAATCTGTTTTAACGCAGGTTTATTTAAAATTGCGTTACTGCAGCAACATAAAATTCACAGTCATTTTTAAAAGATGCACTGTCAGTTTAAAAAAGCAGCTCTTGTGTTACAATGAAAAACATAAACATAAAAACTAAAGTTTTCATGTTTTTTGCCGATAACCTAATCGGAGAAGTTGTATACAAGGACGAATACAGCTTATTCATATTTTTTACTGCTAATAAATAGTTTTTAACAGAATGGAGATGGATCTTGATTTCTGAAAGAAAAACAAATTTTCGAACGTATAAAATATGCATTTTATTTATCTGCATATTTAACTCACTTTGTCTGTGTACAGCACAAAGCAATCAAAACAAAGACAATACTCAGCTCATCGACCTTATGGACGTAATGCTTGATGATTTTCTTAATCCAAGACAGACAGCTCCAATAAAAGAACAGAATTCACGGGTCATTCAAGATTCTGCAATTTCAATTGAACCACCGCAGACATCAACATTACCGCAGGCTTCGTCTCCTTCTTTGCCGGCACATGTTCCGCTTGTTGAAGATTATCCATACAGCGACTCAACATATCAATACTCAACACCACAGACTATTCCATCACAGTCTGTTACAACACCACAATATTCACAGACGCAGCCAGCATATACACAGCCTGTACAGCCTCAATATCAGTATATTGCACCGGAACCTGTTTACACTCAGCCTAACCAGCAGTATCAATATTCACAGACAGATCCAGCTTATACACAACAGCAATATCAATATACTCAGACCCAGCCTGCGCAGCAGCAGTATCAATACACCCAAACACAGCCTGCACAGCAGCAATATCAATATACTCAAACACAGCCTGCTTATACTCAGCCGGCACAGCCGCAAACTCAATATGCACAGACAGAACCTGTTTACACTCAGCCAGTGCAGACTGTTCAAACCGAAACAGCAGCGCCACAGTCTAATAACAGTCAGACAGCTGCTGCAGAAGCAGACGAATCTGCTGAAGATACTGAAGATATTGATGATATTGATGCAGATGAAGAATTTGCAGAAATTGATGATTCAGACACAACCGATGTCACCTTTACAGAAGACATGCTCGAAGAAGATTACTTTGAAAAAGTAATGACTTTGACTGGCAACATTGAATACAATTCATATAATTCAAAATTCAGAACATTAGGTCTTTCAATGATGCTGGATTATTCTCTTAGACAGAATGCATCAATCGGTGTTTTGGCAGGCGGATTTATTGACTTCTCTAAAGGATTCAAGATAAAGGGAATAAGCTTCTCTCAAGACATATTTGAAGCCGAACTTGCATTGTTCTACAGACATTATATTATGACAGATTCGCAGAAAGCAGCACGTCCTTTTGGACACGGTTTCTATCTGCAGCCAGAACTTGGTGTTGCTGTTGCATTTAATAAAACTGGTTTAATAAAAGACCAGCTTGGTCTGAAAGTTTCTCCACTTGGCGCACTGCGCATGGGTTACCGTTTGTACATCAGAAAATCACCGCTCTACTTTGAGCCATATGTACGCTTAGGTTATCCGTTTATTGCCGGCGGTGGCCTCGCATTTGGCTGGCAGCTTTAATTATTCTGCTGCAAGACAAACAAGTTAAAAACGATATAAAACGCACTCTAAAATTGAATTGTTTTAGAGTGCGTTTTATTTTAAACACATTAAGTAAAAAACATGCTTTTTCAGCTTTTCTGATTTTGCGAAAAATTACTGATTGATTTAATACATACCTATTATAATGCAGAGAATCTGTATATTTTGACTGTCAAGCAAAACGATACAGAGCATTCAAGACATATTGTTTTCAAATGACAACACAGTTAGTTTTACAAACCTTCGTTTCAATGCAGAGTGTTATGCTTTTTTGAAAACAGATATTAAACATTACATAAAAAAAACAGCTGGTAAAACTTACCAGCTGTTTCTAAAGGAGCTTTGAATGCAGCATTAAGCTGCTGTATATAATTAAAACTTGAGTTATATATTATTGCAATCACTAAACAAACCACCACCCTTAAAAAAGGTTACAAAAAAAATTATTTTTTTTAGTTTTTTTTATTTTGATATAACCTCTGAAAAACACAAAAAGCAGGTATTAAACATCCTGCACAAATCAACAACTTTGCCGAACAAACAAAAAGCCCGTCCTTCAAACGAGAACGGGCTAAAAGCATTTTCTAAAAAAGAAAACGAAAAGAGACAGGCAAATAATTATTTCTTTGCTTTTGGAGCAACAGCTTTGACAAGTTCAAGATTTGCTGCAATTCTTTTAGCATCTTTCTTGTCATTTGCTCTCTGAGTTCTTGTAACTCTGTCTGTTCTAAAACGTTTAGCAAGTCTCATATAGATACCTCATAACTGATTATTTTGATTACTCGAAAGTATAACCTTCTCATATAGTAGCAAAAAAACAAAAGAAAGAAAACACTTTTTCAAAAATATAACAAAAAAATACTGACAGAAATATTTCTAAAAAACATTTCAAACATGCCTTAATCTTTATACTGACTGCTGATTTTCATGATCTTTTTTTTATTGTCAAGAAAAACTTCTGTAAGAACCGGATCAAAATGCGTACCAGAAGAATTTCTTATAATTTTGAAAGTCTCTTCCAGCGAATAAGCTTTTTTATAGCAGCGTTCTGAAACCAATGCATCGAACACATCAACAATTGCCATAATTCTTGCACAAAGTGGAATTTTCTCTCCAGCCAAACCGTATGGATAACCTTTGCCGTCCCAGCGTTCATGGTGACTTATTGCAATATCTGAAGCGACCTCTATATAAGCTTCATCTTCTGAAGCAGCTAAAACTTCCTGAATTATGCGGCCACCTTCAGTTGTGTGACACTTCATCACCTCAAATTCATGCGCTTCAAGTTTGCCCGGCTTTTTTAAGATTAAATCGGTTATAACGATTTTTCCTATATCATGCATTGGAGCTGCACGATATAAAAGATTTATATATTCATCTGTCAGCACATCAACATAAAAACCTGCATTTCTAGCCGCCTGTGCAAGCATAATCGTATATTCACTTGTGCGCCGTATATGTTCACCTGTGTCATAATCACGATTTTCAACAAGGTTTGACAGGCTTAAAATCGTATTATTCTGCATATTGATAATATGCTCATTCTGCACCTGAAGTTTTTCTGACTGATATGCAACTTCTGCTTCAAGGTCATTTTCAATATTATGAACAATTGATGCAAAAATCAAAATCATAAAAGTCAAAACAATAACTGAAAGCGAAACATTCGCAAGCTTTATGCAAAATAATGTCGTCCTGGAAATTTCAACAACAGGCAAAATAAACGGGCTGAAAATTTCACAAATAACAAAAAGGCTTATCGGCAAAATTGAAAGGCTTATGGACATTTTTGGATTCCCTACATAAATCAAAAATGCAAGAAACCCTGTTATTAACATAAGATAATGGAAAGATGCTTCTCCACCAAGAAAATAATCAGCTAAAATCTGATGGCAAATAACTTCTGCATCTGAAATTAAAAAGGCAATTAAATAATTTTTGACTTTTTTGACAGAAAGCAGCATTGAAACAAAAATTACGACACTTGCAATATTGAAATAAAACAATGGATAAATTTTGAGCTTTAAAAAAACAAAAAGAAAAGCAACATGATAAAACAATGCAAAAAATGCAGAAAACAAACAGACTGCTTTCGGGCGGTCCATAGGCGAAAGAAACTTTTTATTATTCATATACATGATTATAACATATTTTGGAGATTTCGTAATTGTAGAAAAAATATTTTTTTACACATTAAAAATATATTTTAAAACCGCAAAAAATAATTACATATGCACTTTTACATCACACAAATCATTTACAAAGAGCTTCATTTGCTGTAACATTTTAGAGATTGTGTAACGTTCACAAAATATTTATAAATAAGGAATTAAAAATGAAAAAATCAATTTTGTTCTTGACAATTATTGCATGTATCACATTGCTGTTCTCAGCATGTTCTGGCGGCGGAGGTGGCAGCACTTCAACAAACCCAGTAGAACAGGCATTATCTATCGACCTTTTTAACAACCGCACATGGAAAAATTCAGCCGGACAGGAACTGGTATTTAACAGCAAAAAATTAACTGTAAAATATGGAAGCAACAATATTGCAGTTGATAAATCTTATACATTGACAAATCTGGATGATTTGGGCCGTACTGGAATTTTTAAAAGTGAAGCACTGGGTAACCAGGAAATGACTTTTAATTTTGACAGAAATGTAAACCCGACAAAAGTTACATTTAGATATGGCTCCATCACCGAAACCTATCAAAAACAATAAATGCTTATAAAATTTTAATGAACAAACCTCGACGCAAAATATCGAAGTCCGTTCATTCTAATAACATATCAAAGATGCCGGGGTTTATTCATTTTTACATGACATAAAAGCCGAAACATGAAACCTCCGCGCAAATCAACAACCCGCCGAAAAGTGCGGGTTGTTTTTTTATCAAGGCAAAGCCCAAATGTTAAACCGGCAGCCGGCAGCTTTTATGCAGAATATCTTTTATAAAACACCAAGAACAATACCGGCAATTACAATTGAAGCACAAAACAGCTTGTAGCCAATTCCTTTTTCTTTAAAAACGAATTTTCCACCGACAATTGTAACAATACAGGCACTTTGCTTAATCAATGTCATTACAGTAATTTTGCTGTCCGGGTTTCCATTTGCAATAAACAAAGCTTTGTCGCCGATTACAAACATAACCGCAAGCAGCCACACCCATTTATTTTTCAACACAGAAAGGCTTATTTTTTCGCGTTTTATCAATAAATAAACCACATAATAAAACACAAGAAACAGCATGTACCAAAACTGAAGCTGCGAGCTTGTAATATCTTTCATGAGAATTTTATCCATGAAGCCAGAAACAGAATTAAAAATACATGAAAGGAATGCAAGAACAACAAAAAATGCAGTTGTCTGTGTTACAGGAATAGGCGTCAGCATTTCAGAAGATTCATCAGAAGCGTTTAAAACAGCTTTGTTTTTTTTATTGAAAGGCTTGAATTTTAAAAGCAAAAGACCTGTACAGACTAAAATCAAGCCAATAAGCTGAAAAATTCCCAAAGTTTCATTTAAGACAACAACGCCCCAAAAAGTTGCAAACAGAACTCTCGACAGCGATAAAATTCCATATAAGCTTACAGGCAGTTTCTTCAAAGAATTAAAACTGCAGATCCATGCAAGAAAAATTGCAAAAGCTTTCAGCGCAACCAGAAAATAAAATCTTAGTTCCATTCCGCCGGCATTTTTTGCCTGTGGAACAACCATTACGAACGAAAGTACAGTATACGCAACCAGTACTTCCATGACAGTGTTTTTAGCCATTGCCTTTTTTTTGGCAATTTCTCGTCCACCTTTTAAAAGCCCATATAAAAGAACAAGTGGTATCCAAATCATAAAATGATTTTAGCCAAAAGCATTGCCATGCACAAGGCTTGCTTTAAAACAGAAAGCAAGCTTAAAATATGCAAGCACAAAATTTTAAATCTGCTTTTTGCTTTTCAGATTAAATGCAGGATTTTATAAAATGCTCAAGGTGCGTTTATTTGAAAAAGCAGCCTTAGCTCATAAAGCTTATTTTTCACCTAAATGTGCATGCAGCGAAGCTTTATTTTGCATAAAGACTTGACATTTGCATTTTCAAGGTTTGTAATCAATATACAGCAGCTGTATATGCAAAAACTTAGATAGCCCAAATGTCGAGTTTTTATAAAAGAAATGTAAAATTCATTTTGTCATGCTGAATTTATTTCAGCATCCACTTGTGTTAGAAGGTTCCGAGCTGAAAGCCGCCGAAGGCTAATAAATTCGGGATGACAGATTGTTTTTATGGTCTTATTAGTGCAAGAACAACTATGGATTTTATAACTCGACATTCAGGCTAGATAAAAAATTAAACATGAATTTGCCCGGAGGAAGATACTGTGATTAACAGCCAGGAACTTGATTCTGTAATCGAATATCTGCAGAACAACAGCAAAGTTGAGTGCAATCCATATCCAAATTACGAAGCAGAAATTTACAAGGCTCTTGATATGTTGAAAACAGACAGAAAATATCTTTCGCACCATGCGAAGCTTGGAAGAAAACCAATCGAAGAAATGAACAAAAAAGAGATTGCAACAATGCTTACATTTATATCCAGAGGAGAACGTTTTTGCGACGGACATATTGCAAGCTATGTTGAATCTGGAACGCTGCTGCGCCTTATGTTAAGGTTGCGGGAAATCATATAAATTCAGCAGCGTTTGCAAAAGCATTTTTCTCTAACCTTTTTTTTGACATACGCCCTAACCTGCCTTAAACTATAAATACTTCTAGATTTTCAATTATTATCTAGTAAGGTTCTAAAGCCTGCAATTTTAGAGCCAACTTCAGAAATGCGATAAAGGAGCCTTGAAATGGCAAAAACAGCAAAAGATGTCATGAAAATGATACAGGACAATGACGTCAAGATGGTTGATTTCAAAATGGTTGATATTAACGGACAGTTCCGCCACGTTACTATTCCAGCACAAAATTTCAACGAAGACACAATGAAAGACGGTGTCGGTTTTGATGCTTCTAACTACGGCTATGCAGTTGTCGAAAAATCTGACATGGTTTTCATTCCAGACCCAGACACAGCAATGATTGATCCGTTCTGCGATATTCCAACACTTTCAATGACCGGAAACGCAATGATTATTGATTATCCGAATAACAGACCGCTTGCACAGTATCCACGCAACATTGTTCTTGCAGCAGAAGAATACATGAAAAAAACAGGCATTGCCGACGAAATGCTTATTCTTCCGGAATTTGAATTTTATCTTTTTGATGACGTTGCATGGGAAGTAAGCCATAACCATATTGGTGCAGAAATTGATGCATCTCAGGCTCCATGGAACACATATAACGAAGGTACAGGAAACGTAATCGGTTCACAGAAAGCTTACCACATTGCCAAACCATTAGACACAAGCTTTGAAATCCGAAGCGAAATGTGCATGGAAATTGAAAAAGCAGGCATTCCTGTAAAATATCATCATCCGGAAGTAGGTGCTGCAGGTCAATTCGAAATTGAACCGAAACTTGGAAAAATGAGCAAAATGGCCGACGGAACAATGAACATCAAGTACATTATCCGCAATGTTGCTGCAAAATACGGAAAAACTGCTACTTTCATGCCAAAGCCAGTTTATAACGAAGCCGGCAGCGGTATGCATGTTCACATGCTTCTGCTTAAAGACGGCAAACCAGTTTTCAGCGATGACAACGGCTATTCACATTTAAGCGAAACAGCACACTACTTCATCGGTGGACTTTTGAAACATATCAGCGCATTGTGTGCCATTACAAACCCAAGTACAAACTCATTCAAACGTTTAGTTCCAGGTTTTGAAGCACCAGTTACTGTCGGCTACGCCACATCAAACCGCTCTGCTGTAATCCGCATTCCGGCTTATGCAAAAACACCAAACATGCGCCGCTTTGAACTTCGTAACCCAGACGCAACATGCAACCCATACTTTGCATATGCTGCAATTTTGATGGCTGGTCTTGACGGCATTAAAAACAAGATTGACCCGCACAAAAACGGCTGGGGCCCATACGATGTAAACCTGTACACACTCAGCGACAAAGAAAAGAAAAAGCTCAAGCAGCTTCCAACACGCTTAGACGATGCACTTGATGCTTTGGAAAAAGATCATGCTTTCTTAACAGAAGGCGGAGTTTTCCCAGAAGAATTGCTCAAAAACTTTATCAAGACAAAACGCGCAGAACTTGCAAAGTTTAATGCAATTCCTCATCCTGCAGAGTTTGACGCATATTACAACTGCTAAAATGAAATTTAGAACTTCTTCTGCCAATATCATTCCTTCAGACTTTCCAGATCTGGACGTGATTAGAGTTGATGACGCTTATTACATGGTCAGCACAACAATGCATTTTATGCCTGGCTGTGTAATTTTGCGTTCATATAATCTTTTGGATTGGGAATTCTGTACTTATGTTTTTGATGAACTTGAAGCAACAGACGGACAGTCTCTTAAAGACAACAAAGGTGTTTATGGCAGAGGAATGTGGGCAGCAAGCTTACGTTTTAATAATGGAAAATTTTACGTAAGCTTTGTTGCAAACGACACTCATAAAACTTATCTATATACTTCAGACAAAATTGAAGGTCCATATAAAAAAACTGAAATTCCCGGCTTTTTCCACGATATGTCTGTTCTTTTTGATGATGACGGCAAAGTTTATGTCGTAAGCGGAAATACTGAAATTACACTTACACAAATGGAAAGCGATTTAAGTGCTCCTAAAAAAGGCGGAATAAACAAAGTCATTATCAAAGATGATAAAGAAAAAGTGAATCTTGGTTTTGAAGGCTGCCACTTTTATAAAATCAACGGGAAATATTATGTTTTTATGATTCATATGCCAAAAGGCAAAATGCGAACAGAAAGCTGCTATTTTTCAGATAAAATTGACGGTCCATATACAGGTGGCGATGTTCTTTGTTCAGATTTTGAAAACTGGAACAGCGGAATTGCTCAGGGCGGAATTGTGCAATCAACTGATGGTAAATGGTACGGCATTTTATTTCAGGACCATGGTGCTTTAGGAAGAATTCCAATTTTAATAGAAGTTAATTTTGATGAATCTGGATTTCCGATTTTTACTTCAACAAAAGAAATTACATGCATAGATAACCGTCCGAATTATAAATACGAACCGTTATATGCAGACAAGTTTTTAAAAGAAAACAAACTCAATTCCTGCTGGCAGTTTAATCATATTCCAGATAAAAATCTAATTACAATCACAGAAAATAAATATTCAATAAAGACAGATAAAATCGCAAAAAATATAACTCAGGCAATAAACACATTGACCCAAAGAACTTTTACAGAAAAATGTTCAGGACAGATTACAGTAGACGCATCACAAATAAACGAAGGCGATTTTGCAGGGCTTTGTGCTTTAGAAGGCGAATATGCTTTTATTGCAATTACAAAAAAAGAAAATAAATTTTATTTATGTTTGATGAATCACAAAATTCCATATACTCAATGGACAATGAATGTTTACGATGATGAAGAAGCAATACTAATAGAAGAAATTGAAATAAAAAAGCCTGTTTTAACATTAAAAGCCGCTTTTGATTTGACAAAAGAAAAGCAGACAGTCCTTTTTAGCTACAGCGAAAACAACAAAAATGATTTTAAAACTTTTGGAAAAGAAAATCAGCTTAGATATACATTAGACCAGTTTGTTGGCGTGAGGTTTGCGCTGTTCAATTTTTCTACTAAACAGACTGGTGGAAAAGCAAGTTTTAAAGATTTTTATATTGAACCGAATGAAAAAAGTACCTCAACACAGCAAATTAAAGCGTGTTGCTAAATCATTTTTACACCAGAATAATATAGTTTATATCAAGGCTTACAATGAAACACAAAGGATTTTATTATCTGCACAAAAGAACAAGCAGACTGCAAGACAAGCAAAAAATAACCTGAGCGGCAGATTAACTGAAAAGGCTTATTTTTTTAAGCAGCAAAAAGTTCACAAAAACAGAACAAACTTGAATCAAGCTTTTCGCATTTACCATGAAAACATTTTGCTGCGGTTCTTTTTTATTTCTGAACGGATTTTTTTCTGCTTAAGATTCTTTTCTCTGCTGGCTTTTGTCGGTTTTGTTTTTATTCTTCGTTTTGGAACATAAAGTGCCTGCACAATTTTATTTT
>JAKSTS010000045.1 GCA_024402455.1 Treponemataceae bacterium | reverse complement strand
CACGCAAGCTTCCAAAAATGGAACGTGGTGATTTGGCATGTATCCTTGATACTGGCGCTTATGGCTGGAGTATGTGTTCAACTTATAACAGTCGCCCTCGTCCGGCAGAAGTTTTAATTACAAAAGAAGGTAAAGTAAAACTTATCCGCAGAAGAGAAACAATTAAAGATTTAATGAGATTGTTCTAAAAGAATGATTAATTAGTTTGGAACATAGTATCATTCCGATTTTAGTTCATTATCTTTAATGCAAAGTACAACCTCGCAAAAACAGCAAGATTGTACTTTGCAAAACTTGCTGTTTTTGCTGCAGCGCAGATGTTTCCATATAATGCAAGTGCATAACAGTTAATCTGCTTACAAAAAAACAGCAGGACTGTTCAAAAACCTAAAATTCAAAAAAGCGCAAAACCCATTTAGCAATTCTGAAAAATGGAAAACTTCAATGAGAAGTTTTAGAGAGAAAATAACCGGCTTCGCAATAGAATTTTTTTACCCCACCCGCACGAATCAAACACGCAATAGACGAAAATCAGATTTTTAATTAGTATATTTTTATGATTTTTGCTTTATTACCTTATATTTTTCAGCTTTTGCTTATTATTCACATAATAAAAACAGGACGCCCTTTTGCATGGCTTTGGCTTATTGTTTTTCTTCCTTATATTGGCGGAATTGCATATTTAATTCTTGAATTAATTCCAGATTTAATGCACAGCCAGACGCTTCATAAAGCCGGCAATTCAATTAACCTTGCCATAAGCCCGAACAGAAAAATTGAAGAACTTGAACATCTTGTAAAAAAACAAGAAACAGTTGCAAACAAAGTGTCGCTTGCAGAAGCTTATGCTTCAAACGAACAATACCAGAAAGCAATTGAATTATTCAAATCTTGCTTAAAAGGTCCTTACGAACACGATGCCGTAATTGAGTTTAAAATTGTAGAATGTTATTTTCACGAAGGCAAACTTGAAGAAGCAAAAGCAGCTCTTGAAGAATTTAAAGAACATAACAAAATTACAGACGAAAAGCAATCTTTAATTGAACTGCTTATTAATCAGGATTTTGAAAAGCTTAAAGATATCTTCTTCAATACAAGCAATTTTGAAATCGGCTATTATTATGCAAAGCATTGTGCAGAGACAAATAACATCGAAGAAGTTCAGCATGTTTTAAACGAAATGAACGAAAACAGAAAAGATTATCCTTCAATGAAAAAAGGTCTGAATGCAGAATGGTACAGAAAAACTAAACACCTGCTTTTTTAACAGAAACAAAAACCCCTGCACAAAAAACTGTACAGGGGCACTTTTCAAAAAGTTTCAAAAAATCACATATGTTTTCTTAAAAAATCTTTGAAACCAGTTCCTTCTTCCTGTTTCAATACAGAACCATTTGATGTAAATTCCATTTCCCATTTTTCTTTTGCTTCATACGGTTTCCATTCCGGCATTTTGGAACCGTCTGCATCATTTCCGTTAGGATTGCCTGTTTTTATAAAGTTTGCCCAGTAATTACACATCTGCCGAGACAAATCGTAATGACGACCAACAAAAGGACGCCAGCATTTTGCAAGAGTTTCAAAGAAAAACCACAAATCAACAGAATGAAATGTTCCAGGATTATCCGGACCTGGAATATCTGGATTAAAGCGGTAATAGTAAAAATTGTTTTTAGTACCGGAAGCTTTTCGTGCTTCAAACACTTTTTTTACAGTCAATTCAATGCCGCTGATTTCAGCATATTTCTGTCTTTTTCCAAAAACAGGTGCTGCAAATATTCCATTTGGAAATTCCGGTGCAATGCCTGTTGTTTTTTTTGTTTCTGCAAAAGCAAGAAATTCTTCTGCAGAATCGCCGAAAAGCTTTTCTGCTTTCTGTTTTAATTCTGCTTCATCTTCGGCACCAATAAAATTAAGGAATTCATCTGCAGTATTTCCAGCCATAACCGGAATATCAAGGCAGTCGCTTTTCAGCATCTTTTCTGTAGGTGCAGCAGTGCAGAAACAGCCGTCTTCAATGGTGAACATTCTTGGATGAGTCGCAACGAATGCATCATATTTTTCAAGCAATTTAAATGGATCAATTGCACGTGCTTCGTCCAGTGTTTTTACACCCATAAATTCAAAGAATTCAGTACCCCATTTTTCTGCCTCAGCAAGTTTCATCGGACAGCCGATTCCGCCTTTTTCGTATGGACTTGAAATCATTCCGCTGAAAACTACAGCACCTTTTATAAGTCCTTTGTTTTTTGGTGTTGTAATCTGATGCATTACACTGCCTGCACCAGCAGACTGACCTGCAATTGTTATTTTTTCAGGGTTGCCACCGAATGCAGCAATGTTTTCATAAACCCATTTTAAACCGGCATGCTGGTCTAAAAGACCGAAATTTCCAGGTGCATCTGGTGATTCTTTTGTAATTTCGGGATGTGCAAGAAAACCAAAAACGTTTAAACGGTAGTTTACCGCTACAACAACAATTCCACGACGGGCAAGACGCTCTCCGTCAAATTCCATTTCTGCAGTGTAACCCCATTGAAAACCACCGCCAAAATACCAGATTAAAACAGGCAGATTTTCATCCGCCGCTTTTGCCGGTGTCCATATGTTCAGATAAAGGTTGTCTTCTCCCATTGGAATCTGTGGATCAACATGCCATTCTTTGCAATAAACATCTGTGCCAAGACCTGGAGTATTCTGCACAGAAATCGGACCAAACTGAAAACAGTCTTTTACACCTTCCCATTTCTGGCAAGGCTGAGGAGCCCGCCATCTGTTTTTTCCCACTGCCGGAGCTGCAAAAGGAATGCCTTTGAAAGAAGTAATCCGTGGATCAGCCGCAGGAAGACCTCTTACTTTTCCATATTTTGTTTGAACTTCGCGTAACATATAAATAACTCCCATTTTTAAAATTTTTCGATACGTCATTGAACTAAAAACGTCAGTTTATAGACCCAACACAAAAAATTCATTTATAAATCGCACGTTAAACGTTTAACAAAAGTATATCAGCATTTTTCAAAAAATCAACATAATTCAATTTTTCTGCAAAACCCCAATTTTGAACGTTTAAAACTAAGGATTTTTTTTCACTTTTTATTTGATAGAAACATGACAATATATTATATTAATATAAAAGCAGAAATTTGAGCTGCAATTTTTTTTAACTTTTAGCAATATAGAAGAAAATCAAGATGACAAACCCAAAAATCAGTTTAGTAGTTCCATGTTTTAATGAAGAAGACGCATTGCCAATCTTTTATGAAAAAGCTAATGAAGTTCTGACCGCAATGGGTTTGTCCGGCAAAGCAGAATTTGTGTTTGTTGACGACGGTTCAAAAGACAATACACTGAACATCTTAAAAGAACTGGTTGAAAAAGACAAAAGCGTTCATTATTTGAGTTTTTCAAGAAATTTCGGCAAAGAAGCAGCACTTTTTGCAGGTTTGCATAAAGCACAGGGCGATTATATTGCCGTTATGGATGCAGATTTGCAGGACCCGCCAAGTCTGCTGCCTAAAATGCTTGAAGCAATAGAAAAAGAAGGTTACGACTGCGCAGCCACAAGACGCTCAACAAGAAAAAACGAACCTGTAATCCGTTCATGGTTTGCAAGAAAATTCTATAAAGTCATGCGTAAAATGAGCAATGTACCAGTTGTTGACGGTGCACGCGATTTTAGATTGATGACAAAAAAATATAAAGAAGCTGTTCTGTCTTTAGACGAAAGAAACCGATTTACAAAAGGCATTTTTCCATGGGTTGGCTTTAACACAAAATGGTTTGAATATGAAAATGTTGAACGGGTTGCCGGAAAATCAAAATGGTCTTTCTGGAAACTTTTTGTTTACAGCATTGATGGAATCGTCGGCTTTTCTACAAAACCATTATATTTAAGCGCCTTCATTGGAATTTTTGCAATTATACTTGCTTTTATTTCCATTCTGTTTCTGATAATCAGAAAGCTGCTTTACGGCGACCCTGTTCAAGGCTGGGCAAGCAGCGTCTGTATAATTATCTTTCTTGGCGGAATTCAATTATTTACAATTGGAATACTGGGCATTTATATGGCTAAAATATATACGGAAGTCAAAAACCGGCCTCTTTACATTATCCGCGAAGAAGCCTGAAAAACTTTATGAAAATTGAAATTCTTGGCAATTTTTCATATAATCAGCTATGACTTATAAATACGACACCAGAAAAAATCCAAAACGTTATTTTGTCCTTTTAATATGCATCGCATTTCCTGCAGCGGGTGCAAGCCTTTATTTTATTCTCAACCCGTTTATGGGCATTGCCGGTTCTGTAATTGGAATCTGGGCAGCAATTTCAATCTACAAAATGCTAAAAAAAACAGAAAGCGTCCGCGTTGAAACTTACAGCGAAGGCTGCACGGCATATGGCATTGACGGAGAAAAGCTTGAATTCAATTATTGCGACATAACACACGCAGGCCTTGCAAAAGGTGGTCCGAACAACGGTTATGTTTTCATCTACAATGAAACCACCGACAAAATCGCAGAATTTCCACCAGTTTTTCATGATTTTGAAACTTTGAAAGATGAACTTAAAGAAAACACACCGTGGCAGATTTATGAACTTGAAGAAAACGAAACAATAATCGACAGACTGAAAAAAATGCTGAAAATAAACGAACCAGAAGAAGATACAGAAGAAACAAACGGTTCAAGCAGCGATTCTGAAACAGAACAATCTGAACGGAAAACAGAAGACTAGTTTCCAAACAAAAGCTTTAGAAACAGCAAGCCGTTAAAGCAAAACTTTACTAGCATAAAACATATAGTTTCTGTATACTCTTTTTTATGGAACCAATACAGATTATTTCCGCCAAAGATTTGGCGCAATCATTTTTTACATCAGAAAGACTTGCAAGTACAGCAGAAACAAGCGATGTTTCAAGCAAAGTTGCAGCCATTATTGCAGACGTCCGTGCAAAAAAAGACGCTGCAATCAAAGAATATTCTTCAAAATTTGACCGTGCTACACCGGATGTTCTGGAAATTCCGCGTGAAGAGCTTGAAAAAGCAAAAGAAGAATTAAAAACACAAAACAGCAAGCTTTATGAATCTTTGTGCCGTTCACATGAACTTGCACTGGCTTTTGCTTTGCGCCAAAAAGATTCTTTTGATAATTTTGAAATGGAAATTGCACCAGGTCTTTTTACAGGACAAAAGACAATTCCAATTGAAAGAGCCGGAGTTTATGTTCCAGCCGGTCGTTTTCCTCTGCTTTCTACAGTTGTAATGTGCATTACACCGGCAAAAGCCGCAGGCTGCAAAGAAATTGTACTCTGCACACCGCCACGCGAACACCCTGCAAATCCTAAAGCACCATATGCAGACAAAGGCATCATGGCAGCTGCTGCAATTTGCGGAGCAGATCATGTTTATGCATGCGGCGGCGCTCAGGCAATTGCAGCAATGGCTTATGGTACAGAATCAATTCCTGCATGCGATGTTATTGTAGGGCCAGGCAATAAATTCGTTGCTGAAGCTAAACGCAAAGTTTATGGTCAGTGCGGCATTGACATGGTCGCAGGACCAACTGAAGTTTTTATTATTGCAGATGATTCTGCAAACCCTGCATGGGTTGCAGCAGACATGCTTGCACAGGCTGAACATGATGTTGATGCGCAGGCTGTTCTTGCAACACCATCAAAAAAGCTTGCAGAAAAAGTTGCTGCAGAACTTGAAAAACAGCTTGATAAACTTGCAACAGAACAAACTGCAAGAGAAAGCCTTTTGCGCCATGGCAAAATTATTATTACAGAAACTTTAAAAGAAGCTGCTGACATTGCAAATAAAAAAGCACCAGAACACCTTGAACTTGCACTTGATGCAGGCAAAGAAAGAGATGAACTTGCTGAATATGTACACAATTATGGTTCGCTCTTTATTGGACACGAATCTGCCGAAGTTTTGGGCGATTATTCAGCAGGGCTTAACCACACATTGCCAACTTCAATGTCTGCACGATACACAGGCGGTCTTTCGGTACGGCACTTTTTAAAGACTGTTACAACGCTCAGAACACAAGATGCAAAAGCATCTGGCTATAAACAATCACTTGAAGCAGCAGCTGTTCTTGGCGACACCGAAGGTCTTGCAGGTCACGCACAGGCAGCACGCATCCGGCAGTAACGGTTTTGCATTCGGGTCAGTACTACAAATTTAGGTTGAATCTGGCAAAACCCGCGAGTTTATGCTTGCACATAAACTCGCGAAGCCTGGTGCTACAGGCAGCTTGCTTTGATCTTTTCGCAATTTGTCAGTTTTTGCGACAGCAAAAATCTCAAAGCCATTCGCAAAAGCGAATAGCCGCACGCTCAAACAGAGACAGTTTTACACATGCAAAACTGCCAGTTACAAAATTACATGAAAGTAATTTTGTAACCTCATTTTGTACAGCCTCCAGAAAAGCAAAAGCCCGTATCAATACTTTAATTTCAGCAAAAATTTGAGGTTGTCCAATACATCTATACAAAGATACAAATTCAATAAACCTTTTTTCCAATGCGACTTATGGCGTTTTAACCGTTTATGTTTTATCCTAAACGGCTCAAAGCCTGTTCAGCTTCTTTATATGAAGGGTTCAATGCAAGAGCTTTTTTGTATGCTTCTTTTGCTTTTTCCGGGTTTCCGGCTTTTTCTCTTGCAATGCCAAGACGATACCACCACAAAGCAATTGACGGCTCTTTTTTTACTGCATGAGAATATGCAATATCTGCATGATGATTTTTGCCTTCAATACGGTAAATTTCTCCCATAAAGAAATAAGCCGTCGAAGTTCTGTCTCCGTTTGGAAGTGCATCAACATATTTTTCAAGATTGCGCAGTGCTTCTGAATATCTGTCAAGATAAAAATATGTTTCACCAAGATTTTCAATAATGCGATATTCATTCGGATTTATTTTCAAAGCTTTCTGAGAATATTCAACAACTTCATTATATCTTTTCAGTCTGAAAAGTGCCCAGCACATTACGACATATGACTCAATATTACGGTCGTTTACAGACAGTTCATCTTTGCAGATTGTTACAGCTTCATTGTAATATGAATTTGCATAATCGGTCATGCCAGCCTGTTCCATGCTGCGGCCGTTTCGATATGATTCAAGTGCATCTTCTGAAAAAATGAACGAATTTAAAGTAAAAACTGCCATAATGGCAAAACAAATAATCTTTTTCATGAGCCTAGCATAACACGAAGCAAAACTGTAAACAATCCCCGGAATGCAAAAAAATTATTTCTTTTAAAAGTACGCCTTATAAATAAAGCATATTTTTTCAAAGTGAATAAAACCAAGCTTTATTTAAAAAAAATGCCATGCTAAAATTAAATCAAAGCCCCGGAAAAACTTTGACGGAATCACACTTTTTTTAGGATAATGAATATATGAAAAGCAAAGCCGAAATTGCTTTAGAACAGCAAACATTCATAAATGATATCAAACAAAAAACTGTAGATTTTTTGTACACAATTGACAAAACCAAAATCGAAACAATCCTGCTTTCCGGCAGCGTCGCAAGAGGAGATTTTTTCCCGGGAAAATTCAGCGGAATGGTTGATTTGACCGTAATGAAAAGACCCGGTGCAGAAATTTCTGCAGAAGAAATATTCGGTCCAAACGAAGAAAAAAACATTCCGTTTCACTGCATAAACCGGAACGGCATAGGTTATGAAATTAATTTCATTGATTTCGTTACAATTGAAAATTTCAAAAAAATGTCGAATCCGGCAAAATATTCGCTTCTTGAATCAAAAATTCTTTACGATCCGAATGAGAAATTTCAAAATGAACTTATGGAAATTAATCTCTGGTCGCAGCTCGACATAAAACGCCAGTTAAATGAAGAATTCGGCTACATAATTTATCTTCTGGGCGATTACAAAGTTGACCGCTGGAACCGCCGTCAGGCATATATTCAAATGAACGAAAATTTGAATGCAGCCATAAGAACAGCCATTCATTGCCTTTATTTTATAAACGGTCTTTATTGGGCTGCAGAAGACAGAAACCTTTATTACTCGCTTTCGCTTGAAAAAGTGCCGCAAAACTATTCAAAAATTATTTTTGACTTGTGCACACAAAAACCAGACAACCAGAACGATTATTACCGGCGCGAAAGTCTTTTTAAAAGCGAAATATTGCGCTACATTGAACAGTACATAAGCCTTCTGTAACGGTGCAGCGCATCTAAACTTTTTTCAGCTTTTTTTATAAAGCAGCGGAAAAATTAAAAGCAAAAAAAACAGCACAAAACAGGTTATGCCAAGCGTAACATAAATGTCCATCAACGGGCGTTTCATGTCATGCAGAACAAGCACACAAAAAATGCCTGTCTGCAAAACAAACATAACAGCATGAGGAATGTGCATTTTTTTGCGATAAAGGCAGACCGCCAAGACAGCTTCAAATAAAACAAAAAATGCAAAATATATTATGGCTGCACTTACATTCAGTTTTTTAAGGCAGATGCAAATAATTGAAGCTGCCAGAATGACAGAAAAACGTAAACTATAGATTATAAAATCTGTCCTGCTAATTTGCCTGTTCATGCTGAGCTTCAACTTTCTTTAGGTTTTTGAAAAAAATTACAATAAATGGAATTGCAGACAGAAAACTTAAGAAATCAGAAATTGCCTGAGATACTTCTACGCCTTTCAGATTAAACAGAACCGGCATTATGATAACAAGCGGAATAAAATATATTCCCTGCCGCATGCACGAAAGCAAAGATGCAGATTTTATTTTTCCTGTTGACTGCATGAGCATATTTGTTCCAATTATAAACGAATGAAACGGCAGTCCTATTGCCTGAAAACGCAGTGCCGCAGCACCAATTGCAATTACTTCAGGGTCGTTTCTAAAAAGCCTTATTATCTGCGGTGCAAAAGCAAACAAAATGCCTGCACTCGCTGTAAGACAGACGAAACCGGCTTTTACAGTAAATATATATGCTTTTTTTACGCGGTCATATTTTTTTGCACCATAATTGTAGCCTGAAACTGGCGTAAAGCCCTGCCCTATTCCAATCATTACAGAAGCCACAAACTGAATCAACCGCATTACAATTGACATGCCTGCAAGAGCCGCATCTCCATAAACAGAAGCAGCCCTGTTTAAAAGCACAGTTGAAATGCTTGCAAGCCCCTGCCTGCAAAGCGACGGAAAACCTGTACAAATTATATGCCAGAGCTTTTTTGGATTTCTATCAAAATATAAAACTGAAATTCTGCAAAGTGTTTTTTTCCTCAAGAAAAACTGCAGGAGAAGCATAAAACTTATAACCTGGCTTATGACAGTGGCAATAGCTGCACCGGCAGTTCCAAGATTCAATGCAAATATAAAAACAGGGTCTAAAAATATGTTTATAATTCCGCCGGAAGTAAGTGCAATCATTGCCTTTGCAGACTTGCCTTCTGAACGCAGAATATTGTTCAATACAAAAGACGCACAGATAAAAGGCGCACCAAGAAGAATGAAACGCGCATAATTTCTGGCATAAGGCACAACAGAAGAAGTTGCACCCAGAAAACGCATCAATTCATCAAGAAACAAAAGACCAAATATGGCAATCAATGCACCGCACGCAATTGCAGCAAAAAAAGCAGTTGATGCAGTTTTTGATGCATTTTCAATGTCGCGCACACCGAGCAGTCTTGAAATTATGCTTGCAGCACCCATTCCAAGCGTAAAACCAATTGCCTGAATTATGGCCATAAGAGAAAAAACGACGCCGACAGCAGCACTTGCACTTGTACCAATCTGCGAAACAAAAAAAGTGTCTGCCATGTTATAGATTGAAGTTATCAGCATTGTAATTACCGTAGGAACCGCAAGCGAAACAATAAGCGGTGCTACAGGTGTTTCTGTCATTTTTAAAAACTGCTGTTTTTCTGCAGAATTTTCCATATTTTCCTCTTTGTTTCAAGTTTATATAAACTGCCGAAAAAATCCACAAGATTTGTACATTAAAATGAACCTTTTCAAAACAATAACAAAAAATTAGCATAAAAAAATGCTCCCGTTCTTTGCGTTCAGGAGCATTTTATAAACGGACTGCCAGAACTTTGCACATATTACGCACATTTCCGACAGATCAATAATTAAAACAACCGTTCAGTTATTTTTTTGCAAGATATTCATTGATGCCACGTGCAGCTTTGCGACCTTCGCCCATGGCAAGGATAACTGTTGCAGCACCAAGAACGATATCGCCGCCAGCCCAGACACCGTCAATTGAAGTCATTGCGCCTTCATTAACTGTAATGTGACCTTTGCTGTCTGCGTTCAAGCCTGGTGTAGTTTTTACCATAAGAGGATTTGAACCATTGCCCAATGCAACAATTACAGCATCACATTCAATGTCGTGTTCGCTTCCGTTAATTGCAACAGGGCTTCTTCTGCCAGATGCATCTGGTTCACCAAGTTCATAAGAAAGCACTGTTACGCTCTTTACACGGCCATTTTCATCGCCGTTAATTTTAACAGGGTTTTCAAGGAATCTGAAATTAACGCCTTCTTCTTCTGCATGTGCAACTTCTTCGCGGCGTGCAGGCATTTCGGCTTTTGTGCGTCTGTAAACGATATCAACAACGTCTGCACCAAGGCGATAACCCATGCGGGCTGCGTCCATTGCAACATTGCCACCGCCAACAACTACAACATGCTTTGCTTTATACAGCGGAGTACAAGCTTTGTCTGTATCATAAGCTTTCATAAGGTTGGCACGTGTCAAATATTCATTTGCAGAGAAAACACCAATAAGATTTTCGCCTTCAATATTCATGAATTTTGGAAGTCCGGCACCTGTTCCAATAAAAGCTGCATCATATCCATGTTCTTTTAAAAGCTGAATAAGTGTGCCTGTGCGGCCAACCAGAAAGTTTGTACGGAATTCAACGCCCATTTTTTTGAGCATTTCAATTTCTTTTGCAACAATTGCTTTTGGAAGACGGAATTCCGGAATTCCATAAACCATAACACCACCGGCTTTATGGAAAGCTTCAAATACTGTTACATCGTGACCTGCACGGCGGACATCTGCAGCAACTGTAAGACCTGCAGGACCAGAACCGATAATTGCTACTTTTTTTCCTGTTGGAGCAGCAACTTCCGGCACAGTCTGAAGATTATTGTTGCGTTCAAAATCTGCAACAAATCTTTCAAGACGACCAATTGAAACAGCTTTTTCTGCATTTTTATAAGTTTTGCCTACAGTACACTGACCCTGGCACTGTTTTTCCTGCGGACAAACACGACCGCAGATTGCAGGCAAAAGGTTTGCAGTTTTAATTACATCAACAGCTTTTTTGAATTCGCCTTTTGCAACTTCTGCAATAAACTGTGGAATAGGCACATTTACAGGACAGCCTGAAACACACGGCTGGTTTTTGCATTGAAGACAACGGTTTGCTTCAACAATTGCCTGCTCTTTTGTGTAGCCAAGAGCAACTTCTGTCATTTCGCGTGCACGAGCCTTTGGTTCACCAGTCGGCATAATCTGCTGTGGAATTGCCATTCTGTCTTTTGGAGAAAGTGTTTTTCCAGAAATTTTTGCATATTCAGCTTTTGCACTTTCATCAAGTGTTTTAAAATCGATATATTCAGACATTATTTTTTCTCTCCTGCTGCAAGAGCGTCAGCCTGTGCTTCCATCTTGCATTTGTGGAAATCTTCTGTTTCGCGTTCTTTGAATGACTTCATGCGCATCATCATATTGTCCCAGTCAACAAGATGACCATCAAATTCCGGGCCATCAACACAGACAAATTTAGTCTGTCCGCCAATTGAAACACGGCAGCCGCCGCACATGCCTGTTCCATCAATCATAATTGTGTTAAGAGAAACAGTTGTTGGAACATTGAACGGTTTTGTTGTTGCTGCACAGAATTTCATCATGATTGGCGGACCAATTGCAACAACTTCTGCCGGAGGACACTGTGATTCACAAATTTCTTTAAGAGGAAGAGTTGAAACACCCTGGCGGCCTGCAGAACCATCATCTGTCATTACGATAACTTCATCAGCAACAGCTTTCATTTCATCAACAAAAATCAAAAGATCTTTTGTGCGTGCTGCAATAATCATTGTTACTTTATTGCCGATTTCTTTATGAGCCTTGACAATCGGATAACATGGAGCAACGCCAATGCCGCCGCCAACTACAACAACAGGACCATTCTGCTTTTCGATATGTGTAGGATTTCCAAGAGGACCCAAAATGGCTGCTAATTCATCACCTTTCTGTTTTCTAGACAATTTAAGAGTTGTTGCTCCAACTGCCTGGAAAACAAGTGCAATCCAGCCTTCTGAAGCGTTTGCATCTGCAATTGTAAGAGGAATGCGTTCCCCATATTCAAGATCAAGCTGAACCAAAACAAACTGACCTGCTTTTCTATTGCGGGCAATGTCCGGCGCACTAACCTTGAAATAAAAAACATCGGCAGAAAGCTGCCGTTTTTCAAGAATTGTATACATCTTTGTTTCTCCGACGAATGAACTTTAATGCAACGCATAAAATACATTCTTGTCAAATGGTGTTGCAGAAATATTCAAATTAACGTTGAAATTTCTGCACAAATACAGCTTTGCACAAAATCGAAAAGCCGTTTTATAAGTGCCTTTAGTTTCTTTTAAAAGACATAAAGACTTTTTGCAATTTAACAGGACATTAAAAACTAACAGATTTTAACACGTCCGGCAAAATACTGAATTCCTCAGTACATTTTAGTTTACAAAAAATGAACTTTTGTATCAATAAAATTTTGCATAAAGATACAGATTTTTTACGTTTAATTCGCTTTCTATGCAAAATTTTGCATAGAATTGAATAATATTGAAAACTCTGCACGCTAAATATAGAATCGGTTTTATTGTGGAATTTATTAATTCAATGTTTGGTCTTTTTTTGGGACGAATGGCGTCAACCCAAACGGGTCAATGTAATTGATTGGGTCATTCACCACGTAGCTGAACCAATTTGCACCATCTCTTACCGGGTCAACAGTTGTGAATCTAGCAGAAACCGGCGCATAATCACGGAACCCGTAGTCATACAAGCCTGTAGCACTGTCATAAACTTTGCCGCAATAGCCGAAACCGACATCATTTTCGAGGTTTGCAAGATACGGCGAACCGAACGCATCGTACTCATATTGGGCTTTAACAGCACCATATTTGTCGGTAACGCTGCGCACACTTCCAAGAATATCTGTGCCAAAATAGCTTGTGTCGCCGTCGGCATTAACTGCTACGGGTTCGCCATAAGCATAAAGCACATATTCAGCATTCGGGCGGCTTCTTGTCTTTGCAGCACCGTTTGCCGACGAGCTGGCTTGTGCAGTGTTGCCGCCGGCATTTTCTAGCGGCACAAGGTTTTCGTCACCGATGTATCTGTAACGGGTTCCGTTGGCTACGCCTGCGCCGCTGCGGCCGGTAGAAGCAGATCCCGAACCAAGTTCGGGATGACCTGCAGAACCAGCCCTGTATTTCTGTCTGCAAAAGAACTTATATACAAAAACATATGGCTTTAATAAGTATATTCAGCTAATTTTACAGTCACCATAATCAACAGATAAAAGCATATCTATGAGATTGTCTGTAAAAGAAAAAATGGGAGAAAAAGGAAGAAATTTACCATCTCCAAGTAATTCTACAGTTGTTTTTTTGCTTAAAAGTAAAGAGCGTACTCCTTTTATTTTTAATGCTGAAATTTTCTTATCAGGTAATTTCTTATAAGCAACAATCACATTTCCGATAAAACTTGTATTTGTTACAATGAATTTTTTTTGCCGTAATTTTTTTACTATTTTGCTGATTTCTATTTCATTAAAATATTCAGGTTTTACAAAACCAATAAATATTAAATACAAATTAGTTTCATAATTTCTTGAAAACCACCACAAATCTTTTGGTTTGTTTTTTATAAGACTGCATTTATCTTCCCCTTGAACCTGATAAATAAAATCTCCAAAATTCATTTTTCTATAATTTAAGAAAAATTCTTCAGATAAAGAAAAAAGATCTAAATTAATCGGAATACAGGTATCGATTAAAGCTCTATGAATTTTTCTTCTTAATATTACTGTTTTTGTATCTGAAAAAAGAGATTTATCATTTTCTATAAGAAAATCATTTATAAGAGCAATAATAATATTACCTTTTATTGTTGTAACAATAAATTTATCAGTCAATGCACTAACAATTTCTGTAATCTTTTCTTTAAAATTAATTTCTGAATTAATCATACAGATTAATACATTACATTCATAGTCATTTACTATTTTTTTTGATTCATTCGGTGTTAACATCTTTGCAATTTCTTTTAAATCTTCTTGTCCAGCAAGTTTATCTGAATCAATCCGAGTTTTTATATTTTTGGTGAATAATATTTTTTTTATTATTCTTATCATTAATTTCCTCCAAATGATGTAATCCAATCTTGCATTGTCGTTATCAAATTTACACAATTTTGATTAGCATATGATATTATTCTTCCATAAAATTGTCCTATTTTGGTTAATGTCTCTCTTCCATTTGATGTTTTACTTAATGTAATAAAAGATTCAAAAACCAATGCTGTATTTCCATTAACCATATTATCCAAATATCTCATTGCTTGTATTTGAATTTGTTGAACGGCAACTTCTTCAGCTCCGGCAGATATAATATCAGCTAATTCACCAATTCCTTTTGCTCCTAGCAAAATCAGCACAAGTTTTGCATTGTCAGCATTTGGATCTATTATTTCATCACTGCTACCTAAGAATCTATAAAAAATCTCATCATCATACTTATAAATTAAACCTTCAGGATTTTGGGCAAAAAATTTCTGAGTTTCTACCCATGTTTTTCCTCCAACTGTTGGTTCATCAAATAATGAAGGTGTTGATGCTATTTGAATCCATTGGCCATATGTTATGGATGAATCATATACATTATTTGGTTGAGATGCACTGCCTGAACTGCTGCCTTTTCCTTTAGTTTAACGGTAGAAAAACTCTCCTTTCAAGTGATACAATTATTGGGGGAGAGACCGAATATCATTTTTTACTCTTTGTGTTTATTTCGTAAATATGAAAAATAAAAAGTATAAAAATAGATTCTATTCGTTAAAAAGAATCTATTTTTCAAAGTAGTAAAAAGAATATACATAACCACTAAATGAATAGTCATAAACCAAATATTCTGTTTTATAAGTATAATTGGATAAATATAAAAAAGAAATATAATAAAAGGAAATAATATAAAGTCAAAAATAAAAGACAGTTGAGAAAATATAAGTATTTGCTTTAAATTTAAAATAAAATTGACTATTAATGATTCAAGTATAATAGATATTGTTATAACTTTATTTTTCATAAATTAAAATACCTATTGTTAGAAGTATAGCTATCAAAATTAAACCAAACCATCTAATTTTAAAATGATTTCGTTTTTCATCTTTTTGAATTAGGCTAAATTTCTTATATTTAATACATATTAAAATCAGTATGACATCAAGAGCAATTAATTTTGTTTTTACAGAAAAATAAATATTTTGTAAAAACAAAATTAAAACTAATACACAAAAAAAAATTACGATAAATTCTATAACATATTTTAACTTATTCTTCATTTTCTTGTATTTTATCCCAAATTCCATTAAAAATTTCTTTTGCTGCTTTCTTTCCAATTTCTGGAGCCATTTTTTGCACAAAAGCCTTTCTCATGCCACATTTATTAGTTAATCTTCCTTTATGTCCTTTTTGATAATATCCTCCATTTTTCTTACTTTGGGTACCTCTAATAT
>JAKSTS010000044.1 GCA_024402455.1 Treponemataceae bacterium | reverse complement strand
TTTCATTTGATTTCACATTACAAATATGTAAAAAATAAATTATTTTTTTACGCTATTTTTTTTATTTCCATGCTATAATTTAATTATTATAAAACGTTAAATAACAAGGTGTTAGTATGAAATTAAACACAAAGTTTGTCATTCTTATCTCTTCTTTTGTCATCGTAACAATGGGCGTTGCAGTCGGCATTTTTGCATCATTCAGCAGCATCAGACAGATGCAGAAATTTGAGCAGGAAACCTCAAAAATGGAACTGCTCATTGAAGAAATTTATGCTTATCCACCGACAGTACTTGCAATTAGAGCAAACATGGGCACCCTTGTTTCTGACTGGCAGGATTTAAGCACAAAAGCAAAAACACAAATGGACAATATTTCTTCACCAAAATATCGTTCAATGTTAAACGAAGAAGAAAATGAATATCTTGAAACACTTCTAAAAGTCTGGAAAGTAATTGCTCCTCAGCTTGATAAAGTTGAAGCTGCTTTAAAAGAATTTACAGACCTTTCTTTTTCAAAATTAGAAACACTTTCAATGGAGTCAAACGGTATAACGCAGACAATCATGACTCTTGATGATGAAGACAGTCGCAAAACAATCATGACTTATATGATAAACCGCATTACGCAGTCAACAAGCGTTTTGATGGATTCAAATGATACATTTTCAAAAGTTTTAGCACAGCTTTCTGTCACACTTACAGAAAGAAACAACAAAATGTTCAGAACATTTGTCATTCAGAACATTATCATACTTCTCATTGCTTCCATTATTGTTTTTGTCATTGCACTCACAGTAACCAGAAGAATTACATGGAGAGTAAAAGCACTGCAGAACGCTTCTACAAAACTTGCACAAAAAGATTTTACTGTTGACATCAGCGACATAACAAAAGGAAAAGATGAAATTTCTTCTCTTGCAACAACCCTTTCTGACACAATCAGAGATCTAAGGTCATTTCTTGAAGTTGTCAAAGATTCTTCTTATCAAAACGTAAGTCTTGGTGAAAACATCAGCATGGCCGCACACGATACGGCAAGTGCAACTCATGAAATTCGTTCTAACATTGAATCTTTGCGCAAACAATTTGATGATATTGAACTGGCCGTAGTCAATTCAGTTGATTCACTTACACGCATGTCAACTGCCGTTATGGGTCTTTCAAAAGACAACAACGTGCAGACAATGGCAATTCAGGAATCAGACAAAGCATCTTCAAAAATGGCTTTATCTGTTGAAAAAATCAGGAACATGGCAGAAGAAAACTGTTCTAGTGCAGAAGAAATGCAGGAAGCAGTTGCATACGGCGACCAGAAAATTGAAGCATCTAACACAATGATTCGCGAAGTTGCAAACCAGATTAAAGGTGTTGCAGAAATTGTTGATATGATTAACTCAATTGCAGAACAAACAAACATTCTTGCAATGAATGCGGCAATTGAATCTGCTCATGCAGGCGAAAGCGGAAAAGGATTTACAGTTGTTGCAGAAGAAATCAGAATTCTTGCAGAAAGTACCGGTGAAAATTCAAAACGCATTTCAGACAGCCTCTTTACAATTATAAGCCGAATGCGCGAAGTTACTGATTATTCTGAAAGCGCAGCACAGGCTTTTGCAGACATAAACGGCAAATCTGCTACAATTCACAGATCACTTACACAGATTCTTGACAACATCAGCGAAGTTGTAGGAGAAGCCGAAAAAGTTGCCGCATTCTCTCAGCGTATTACAACCGCATCTGAAAAAATGGATATTGCTTATGAAAATCTGAATACACAAAGAGAAGCAGTTTCTCAGGAAATGGAAAAACTCGAAAATGTTGTTGCCATTTCACGTAACGGAATTGACGAAATTAAAATCGGCGCAGAAGACATTGTTGAGAGAATGCTTTCTGTAAACGATATGAGTGCAAAAAACCGCACTAAGATGACAGCTTTGAGTGACGACTTAAGCCAGTTCAGAACAAGCATGAGAGATTTTATTACATCTCCGGCACATACAAAAGAAAACCCTGAAAATGAGGTAATTTCAAAAGAAGAGCTGCATGATGCAATATTTGGTGATGATGAAATTGAATCAAAAGAAAGCCTCATAGAAAAAGCTAAGCAAAGTCTTGAAGAACCAACCGATGCAGAACAGCTTGCAACTTCACAAGAAGCAGAAACTGTTCAGCAGGGCGAAGAAACAGACCAGTTTGCAGAAGAAGCAGATAATCAAGAACCGACATTGCAAGATTCAAATGAAGATTTGTCTTTGAACATTCCTAAAGAAGACACTGAAAGTGAAGAAATTATACAGGAAGCACAATCCCCTGACGAACAGATGGAAACTGAATTAGAACAAGAAGAAGCAGTTCAGCCTAAAAAGCACGGACTTTTAAATGCAGGCAGCGCATATATTCAGGAAGAAAAAGAAACTGAAGAAGTTTCGCCTCCTGATGATTTTGATACAATGTTCAATTAAAAGACTAAAAGATATTAAAGCAAGCGGCAGACAAACCTGCCGCTTTTTTTATCCGAATGATTTATCTGCTTTTTTTTGAAGGCATTATAAGAAATAAAAGCAATGCAACAATATATGGCACTGTCAGCATAAAAGACGGCTGCAGGGCATATGTACCCTGCAGTCTGTTTGAAGCATATTCTGCAACTGCAAAAAGCAATGCTGCAGCAACTACGCCAAACGATTTTTTGCAGCCAAGAAAAACAGCAGCCAGCGCAATCCATCCTCTGCCAGCGCTCATATTCGGCACAAAAGACTGTAACCTTATGCACATTATGCAGCCGGCAAAACCTGCGCAGCATGCAGCAAAAAGCCACGAATGGCACTGCAAAGTTTCTGGTTTTATACTGTTTGCAATAAGCACTTCCTTTTGTTCACCGCAGATTCTTAAAGAAAGTCCCCAAGATGTTTTTTGAACAGCAAAAATAAAAACTGCACAAAGAATGAAACATAAAACCGTAGAACCATTTCTTACAAAAAAAGCATCTGGTGCAATAAAATTTGCAGAAATAACGCCACTTGTCTTGAAACACAAATTTGAAATAAGCGGAATTAAACCGGCTGAAAACAAATTAATGCCGGCGCCAACCAGAAAGATATTCGCCGCTGTTTTTTGAACAAACTGCCAGATAAAATAAACCAGAATAAAACAGACAGCACATGAACATATAATTCCTAAAAAAACATTTTCAAAAAGCGAGACAAATGCAAAGCAGCAAAATGCACCGATGTTTATAAAGCCTTCAAGAAAAATCGTCATAACGCCGGCATATTCAGCAGCAAGAGCTCCAAGTGCAAGAATTATGCCCGGCGCAGCAATTACAAGAATATCCCAAATCATCAACGATTCTCCCCTTTTACAGAATTGCGCAAACTGACAATAAACTGAACGGAAACAGCAAACAAAACAATTCCCTGTATTAAATATGAACTGTTAAAATTCATATTGTTTTCAAGAACAGCACAATCTGTTGCCGTAAAAACATAAGACAACAAAAGAGCCGAAAGCAACGCAAAAAAAGGGTTGTTTTTGGCAATCAATGCAACAGAAAGCGCATTCCAGCCCATTCCGCCATAAAAACCCGCATGACACGTATAATAAGTTCCAGTTACAGCAAAAAAGCCTGTCATGCCATGTGCAAAGGCAGAAAAACACATAGACCAAATTGAAACATCTTTTGTCTTAAAACCACAATAATTTGAAAATTCCGGAGCAATTCCCGTGCAGCTTATACGATAGCCAGTTCTGGTTCTAAAAAGGAAAAAACCGGCAGCAAGCGAAAGCAGCACGGCAATAAAAAATGAAAAATTAAATGCAGAAGGTTTTAAAAGGCTCTTAAAACGAAACGCTTTTTCAATATAAGGCGTTGCAAGCAGCATTCCTTCGGGATCTCTAAGCGGAACACTTACAGCATAATCTACAAGCGGCAGAATTGCACTTGAAATTAAAAACGAAGTAAGAAGCTCGTTTACATTGCGATAAGCTTTTAGAATGCCTGAAACAAAGCCCAAAACCCCAGAAGCCAAAGCTGCCGCAGCAAAAGCAAGCGGCAAAGCAAACAAAGGGTTTTGGCCTTTTAAAGCATTAAGCAGAACAGCCGTTATAAAGCCGCCGATGCAAACCTGCCCTTCTCCGCCAAGATTAAATGAACCGGCTCTAAAAGAAATGCACATGCCGATTGCTGCAAATGCCAAAAGCGACGCCTGGTTCAACATTGAACCCACATAATAAGACGAAGAAAAAGGCAAATAAAAAAACAGTGCCAAAGACTGCAGCGGATTTTTTGTGCTTAAAAAAAGCAAAACAGCAACAGTCAAAACTGCAGCCAGAAATGCGTAAAACGGTGTTTTCAATGCATTTGCCAAAGTCTTGTTTGAAAGCACCTTGTGCCAAAAGTCATTTTTCATAAAGGCTGCCTCTTTTCAAGTGTTCCATTTTTAAGTTCATATAAAAAATCATAATCAGACAAACCGTCATCAACATCACTTGTCAGCAGGAGAATTGCAGCACCTTTTTCAGCTGTTTTTTTAAGCTGCTCTTCAAAATAAAGAATTGTCTTTAAATCTAAACCATGCACAGGTTCTGCCAGAATCAACAGAATCGGGTTTGTCAGAATTTCCCTTGCGAGAATCAATCGCTGCAGCATTCCGCCAGAAAGGTTAGAAACAGGTTCATCTTTTGAAATGTCAACTTTCTCGTTTTTTATCAATTCGTCAACCTGCTGCAGGTTTTTCTTAACTGCGTCTTTCCCTTTGTTTTGCATAAAAGGCAGCAGCATTTCTTTGACTAAAAGATTTGGATTTGAACTTATAAAATATTTATTTGAAGAAACAATGCCGGTCCTGCACGACCTCAACATAGACGGTGTAATTTTTTTCAATATTTTTCCATCAAGTTCAATTTCACCTGAAAAATAAGGCGAATTTATGCCTGTAAGAATATTTTCAAGAATTTCGAGTCCAGTTTTTCTTTCACCTTTTATTACCGTAATTGTTCCGGCATATAAATCAAATGAAATATCTTTCAATTTTATGTTGTCAGAAACAGCGTTTATGTTTTTTGCACGAAAAATTGTTTTCTGCATATTTTTAAAATTTTTATTCTGCTGCACTTTTACAGTGTTTTTTTCAAATTCATTTTTTGAAAAATCAGAAGAAAACATTTCTTTTAATATTTCATCTGCTGCCGTGTCATATTTTGAATTATCAAATGTTTTTGTGCACCGACCTTTTTTCAATACGCTTATCGTATCACATAGCTGCACCGTTTCTTCGATGTTGTGGCTTATATAAATAATGCCTAAACCATTTTGCTTTGCTTTTTGCAGCGACACAAAAAAATTCTGCCGCTGTTTCGAATCAAGAACAGCCGTAGGCTCGTCTAAAATAATAAAAGCAGGTTTGTCCGCAAGAACACAAATCATTGCAGCAAAAAGACGTTCTGCATCGTTAAGATTTTTTACTTTTTTCAAAATATCAAGATCAAAATTCCATTCGCTGCAAATTGCATTAAGCTCGCTGCAGATTCTTTTTTTTGAAAAAGGTTTTAATGATTTTTTTTGAGTGGCAATAAGCGCATTCTGCCAGACTGCAAGATTTTCTGCAAGTTTTGGTCTCTGCTGAACAATGCGGACTTTGTTATTGTTTTTGCACTCTGCAGCAGAAAACAGCGGTTCTCCATCAAATGTCAATTTTCCAGAAGTTTGTTCTGCAAGCCCGGAAATTATATATGCTAATGTTGATTTTCCAGCACCATTTTCTCCAAGCAATGCATGTATGGAACCTGTTTTAAATAGGATTGTAGCACCGTCAAGTGCTTTTTTATGCGCAAAATACATGCAAATATCGGAACAATAAACTTCATGAAAACTCATATATATATTTTAATGTTTTTTTTACTTTATGCACAGATAAAAGAAACCAGAAACCAATATTTTAGAGAAAATCAATCTGTATGCACAGACTGCGGTCAATTCTAAATCTTAAAAAGTGCAAGACCCAAAACATTGCATTTTTTTGCTGCACCTAAAAACGTGCTTTTAGATGCGGCTTATAAAAAAAGCAAGCGTCAGTTGAATGCAAACAACAGACACCTGCTTTGAAACTGCAAAAATTGTTTAGTTTGAAACAGGCAGCATTAATTCGCCTGCTTTTATGCTTTTTTCAACAAACAAAAGCTGATTACGGAGCACTTCAGGAACATTTTCAAGACAAACAGGATCATCACAAACGTAAGAAATATATCCGTCTTTTATGCCGACAGTTTTTGCCTTGCCAAATTCAAGTTTGTTTTCCAAAAATGAATATACCATTTCTTTTGCAAGTTTCTGCTGTTCAAGCGCCATGCTTGAAATAACCAGTCCTGGTGCTTTTGCATAACCATTGTCGTCAAACCATGTAACATAAAAGTTCAAGGCTTGTGCAGCTGAAATTACACCCTGATTTGCACCACCAGAAATCGGCAGAATTACATCTACACCTTCTTCATATAAAGACCGTGCAATTTCTGCGCTTTTAGATGCATCATACCAGTTTCCTACAATTCTAAAATCAACGGTTATCTCTGAATCAACAGCTTTTGCACCTTCGATAAAAGCAGGAAGAATAACCTCATTCATTACAGGATATTCCTGTGCGGCAATAAGTGCAATTTTTTTTGAAGGATTCGCATATTTAAAGATTGAATTATCTGCTGTTGTTGCAAGACCTGCTGCATAACCTGTCAAATAACCCTGTTCACGCTGATTATAGTTCACTGTTGCAACATTCGGGTTGTTTTCAAGGAATGCGTCTAATACAAGGAATTTCTGCTGTGTAAAAAGCTCTGTCAGCGGTTCAATAATTGCCGGCAAAGATGAATTAGAAGAAACGATCAGATCGTATTTTCCACTTGAAGCGAGGGCTGTCAATTTAGAGCCCCATTCAGCCTGATTTGTTCCAGCTTCAATAATATCAATTTTTATTTCAGAATTTGTCTTTGAATTAAATTCATCAACAGCTTCAGCAGAACCTTTTGCAAGCATTTCATATGTAGGGCTTCCAGCCATTACACCAGGAACAAAAACTGCAATGCTTTTTGTTTTTGCTTTCTGATTGCTGCAGCCGGCAAAACAAAAAACACATGCGAATAAAATCAGCAAACCACTTTTTGCACATTTCTTAAGCAAAAATAACTTCATTGTAAACTCCTCAACGCAGACTGCTATTTTTATTAAAGAGCAGGTTAAAAAGTGCACTTTTCAGCCCTTCTCTAAGATGCAAATATCTGCACTGTTTGAAACTTATAAATCTCAGCTTATGAAACTTATTTTAGTTTTAAGTAAAAATATAGTCAATATCTTTGATATCAAATCTTTTAAAAAACATCAGTTCATGATATTTTTTTAAAGAAAACAATGCAAATGCAGCAGTACAAACCTTCTGTACGAATAAAAAAAAGCACAACTAACCCGCCGTGCTTTCATAAAAGTGCATAAGGCTGACCAAAAAGAGTCGTCATGCTGAATTTTGTTCAGGATAACAAGTTCTTCTTATTTATTAGTCAGCCACATCTAAAATTTTCTGCATAAAGTGCATAAAACCAAACAAAGACAAAAATTCAGATTAAGCCACCTGCAATGCAGCCAGCCTGAACTTTAAATTTTATTCTTCTGATGGAATATCTTCAAAGTTTTCTGAAATCCTAGTCAAAAGTTCAAATACTTTTTCTTTGTCCTGCTGAGAAAATCCCTGATAACAACGTTCAATCAAACGTTTAGAAATTGCAGCAGTCGCTTTGTTATACTCTGCACCTTTCTCTGTCAAAGTCAGCAATGTTTTTCGATAATCATCTTTGCACTGCGTTCTTTTAACAAATCCAAGCCGTTCAAGCTTGTTTACAAGCACAGTTGCCGTTGACTTATCGCGGTGAATTGTTCTTGCAATTTCAGTCATAGAAAGTGTTCCAGACTGAGACAATCTGTAAAGAATGTTTCCATGAGAAGTCGAAAAATCCGGCATACCGTTTCCCGACATCTCCTCTTTCAAATATGCTACTGTTTCAGCATGAATTTTTGAAACCAAGGATAAAATTCCTGAAAGTTGTTCGTTGTTCATACCTTATACTATATCACACTTTTTATAGCTTCTCTAGCAATTTTTTAAAAAGTTGTTCAATAACAACAATTTTTTTTCTCCCTTGACTATATTTATTGAATCTTTTAAACTTTTTGTATGATTTTATTCCTAATTAAAAAGAATTTCTGTGATGGCTGGGACAATCTTCTGTCTCTTGCATTTTATAATTGTGTTGCTCTTGCTTTACTTTCAGCAGGACTCTTCTTTAGTGTCAAAATTCCAAACATAATCGGTGTTTGCATCGCTTTTGTGTTTCTGTTTCTGTTTTTAATTGAACTTTTTGCAGTAAATCAGACAACAGCCAAATTTGCAGATTTCAAGTATGTTTCTTTTAAAGAAACTTTTCTTGAAATTCCAAATGTAATAAAAGATGCATTGCTTTTTGCTGTTGTAATTTTTGTGCTCTTTTTAATTGCATTTTACTGTCTTCCATTTTATTACAAGATGAATTCTCTTCTCGGCCTTTTTCTTGCATCTGTAATGTTCTGGCTTATTGCCGTTACAGTTCTGTCGC
The DNA here is from genome assembly GCA_024402455.1 of Treponemataceae bacterium. The sequence continues at coordinate 7,210 of JAKSTS010000044.1, read as the reverse complement.
TTCAATGGTTTCTGCCAATTCAGGCACAGCTTGGAAATAATTTCAAAAAAGCATTCAAAAAATGTTTCATAATCTTCTTTGACAATGCAGGTTTTTCAGTTTTTATGTTTTTTTACACGATAATTCTTGCAGTTCTTTCCATTCCTCTTGCAACAATAATTCCAGGTTTTTCTGGCATTCTTTTAAGCTACAACAATGCATTCAGACTTCGCCTGTACAAATATGACTGGCTTGAAGAACACGAAGAAGAATTAAAACAGCAGGGAAAGAAAAAACCACGGATTCCGTGGGGCGAATTAATTGCAGATGACAGAGAAACACTAGGTCCGCGTTCATTGAAAAGTTTTATTTTTCCATGGAAAGACTAAAGCTTTATAAGCCCGACACAGAGTAACGGACTTATAACTGCACTAATAAAAAAAGAGAAGATTTGCAAAAGTTTTTAACATTGCAGTCTTCTCTTTTTTTATAAAATAATTTTATCCAAGTTTTATATTAAAAGCTGAATCAGGCTAAAAATGACAGCACATTCAGCGCCTAACACAAAACATCATGCATGCTCTCTTGCAATTTTGTTTATGGCAGCTGCCATATCTTTTAAGGCAACCTGCTTTTGAACACCACCCATTTCAAATGCTACTTTTGGCATTCCATAAACAATAGATGATTCTTCATCCTGACCAAGAGTGTAAGAACCCTGACGGCGCAATTCTGTAATTTCTGCTGCACCATCACGTCCCATGCCAGTCATAATTACACCGAGAGCCCTGTTTTGATATTGCTGGGCAACAGATTCAAAAAGAACGTCTGCCGAAGGTCTGTGACCATTTCTTAAATCTGCATCACTCAAATGAACAACAGTTGCAAGCGGACGTTTTTCAACAACAATATGCTTGTTGCCCGGCGCAATAAGGACACGTCCTTTTTTTACAACATCGCCCTCTTTTGCTTCTTTTACTTCAAGCGGACAAATGCTGTTCAAGCTGTTTGCAAATTCTTCTGTAAAACCAGCAGGCATATGCTGAACAACAAGAACAGGCTGTTCAAGATTTGGATCAATATCTTTAAAGACTTCGCGCAATGCATTTGGACCGCCTGTCGAGATGCCAATTGCAATAATCTCGATTTTTCCACCTTCCCTTATTGGAACAACCTCACCAGATTCGTTTTCTTTTTTTGCAGCCTGACCTAAACCAGCAGAAGCCAAAACAGCAGATGTTCTTGAGGCAACAGCATTAGCATTGTTTAATGTAGAATTTGCACGCGAGAGCAAAGACGAAGTTTTTGCCTGTTCTGCAATAAAAGCAGGTTCCGGAATAACAACAGGGCGCTTAAGCTTCTTTGAAGCATATTTTGAACCATATCCAATCAAAAGTTCTGTCAAACGCTCAGCTACACTTGCAATATCCGGAGAATCTGCACCAGAAGGCTTTGTTACAAAGTCCGAAGCACCAAGTGCCAGACATTCCATTGTAACCCTTGAACCTTCTTTTGCAAGGCTTGAAAGCATAATTACAGGAATGTCAATTCCACGGCGACGGCGTTCTTTTAAAAATTCAATGCCATTCATAACAGGCATTTCAATATCCAGAACAATAATATCAGGGTTGCAATTAGGAATTTTCTGAAGAGCAAATTCTCCATTCATAGCCTTGTCTGCAACTTTCAGTCCCGGAGTACGTTCGATTATATGCCCAACTAAATTGCGCATTAACGCAGAATCATCAACAACTAATACTGAAATTGTATCCATAACCACGTATCCTTACTTTTTTATCATCTAATAAAATCACTGCTAAAATTCATTTTCAGCAACAATCATCATATTCTAAATTGCTAGAATATCGTAATTTAGAATATGATTTTCTCTAAAACCTATTTTTTAGGAACAACTTTAAATCGTTTTCTGATAAAGGCAAGCCCAGTTTGTCTTCAAAAACTGAAATTTTGTATCCATTCCAAAAAGAGATTCTGAATGACCGATAAAAAGATAAGATTTCGGTCCAAGAGCATCCCAGAAATGATTTATAACTTCAAGCTGTGCTGCTTCATCAAAATATATAAGTACATTTCGGCAGAAAACAATATCAAGATTACGCAAACCTGCGTCATATTTCAAATTATGATAGTCGAAATGAATTGTTGACATCAAATCCTTTTTTGCCTGATAACCTTCAGGTGTTTTATCAAAAAAGCGCTTTAAGTATTCATCAGGAATTCCTGAAATGCGGGCTTCTGGATACAAACCTTTTTGACCAACCATAAGCGATTTTAAAGACAAATCTGATGCTGTAATTTTGAATGTAAAAGGAGCTGGAAGAATATCTTTCAAAAGCATGGCAATTGAATAAGGTTCTTCACCAGTTGAACAGCCGGCACTCCACACATTAATCGTAGTTTCGCCACGGCTTTTTTTATATTTAATCAATTCTGGAATAATATAATTTGTCAAAGTATCAAAATGTGCCTGATTCCTGAAAAAACGGGTCAAATTGGTCGTAATTGAATCAAGCATTGCCTTCATTTCTGCATCATCAGATATTATTTTATTGTAATAATCTTTAACAGTTGGAATACCAGTAGTTCGCAAACGCTCGTTAAGACGGCTGTCCAAAATGGAACGATTTGTATCAGAAAAAGAAATTCCACTTTCTTTATAAATAACATTCCTGAAAAGCTCAAACTCTTCGTCAGACAATAACTCAATCATGTTCATTCCTCAAAAGCAGCTCAAAACACCCACACTTGTTTTAAACAGTTAAAATACCCGTAAAAAAACTTAAAAAAAGCTATGAATTAACGGTTCTTTTATTTTACAGCACAAGGCACAAAATGTAAATGACAAATTATTTCATCTTGTAAAATTAAAATGTCATGGTTCCATTTGTTTTTGGTCTGTGCATAAAAAAAACATAAACAAATGTACTTTGAAAAATATAAAAAGTCTTATAGGTAAAGAAAGTTCAACATTCTGCACTTTGATGGAATTTTTGACTAATCAGGAAAATCTTAAAAATATCTGGCAGGACAAAAATGTCTGCATGCGCAGCAACAAAAAACATAACATGCAGAACAGAAATATTTAAAAGCACTAAAACAAACAACCCCGAAAAAGAGCATTCGGGGTTGTTGCTCTCAAAAAAACATTACAGAAATGTTTAATAAACTTAGCATTCATGCAGAGCATTGGTTTCTGTTGCAAACAGGCATTTTTCTCTGCATAAATAAAACAATTTAACACACTGAACTTTCTGCTTTTTTACAGACTTTTCGTCTTTTTCTTTACAGGTTCACTTGTAAAATCAATGCCAAGCTTTTTTAAGATTTTGCGGTCAACTTCAGAAAGCATGACAGTAGTATGCACCTGCGAACCGTTCAGTTTTGGCAGCTGCTCAATTGCAATTTTTGCATTTTCATCGTCTTTTGAAAGCATTGCAAGAGCAACAAGAACTTCGTCTGTATGAAGCCGCGGATTGTGCCCTTTCAAGTATTTTACTTTCATTTCTTGAATAGGTTCAATTATTGAAGACGGAATTAAATGAATGCTGTGATCTATGCCGCCAAGATATTTAACAGCATTTAAAAGCAATGCAGCACAGGCACCAAGTAAATCTGACGTTTTTGATGTAATGATTGTGCCATCTTGAAGCTCAATTGCAGCAGCAGGCATGCCGGTTTTTAACGCACGTTCTTTTGCTTCAATTGTAACGCGGCGGCTGTCTGTCGAAATTTTTGCCTGATTCATCAAAAGTTCAAGCTTGTAAATTTCGGTTTCCATTGCATTGTTTTCAGCAAGGCGCCCCAGCGCATTATAATAACGGCGTATAATTTCCTGACGCGAAGCTTCGCAGCAAACTTCATCGTCAAAAATACAATAGCCTGCCATATTTACGCCCATATCTGTCGGCGATTTATATGGGTTATAGCCGTATATGCCTTCAAAAATTGCATTTAAAACAGGGAAAATCTCGACATCTCTGTTATAGTTTACGGTCGTTTCACCATAAGCTTCAAGATGAAAAGGATCAATCATGTTGACATCGTTCAAATCTGCTGTTGCAGCTTCGTAAGCAAGATTTACAGGATGTTTCAGAGGAAGATTCCATATCGGGAATGTTTCAAATTTAGCATAACCTGCTTTTATGCCGCGTTTATTGTCATGATAGAGCTGAGAAAGGCAAGTTGCCATTTTGCCACTGCCAGGACCTGGAGCCGTTATGACAACAAGCGGTCTTGTTGTTTCAATGTAGTCGTTTTTGCCGTAGCCTGCTTCGCTGTCGATTAAGGCAATGTTTGACGGGTAACCTTCAATTGTATAATGCAGATATGTCTTGATTTTCATCTTTTCAAGTTTCTGCTTAAAAATATCTGCTGCAGTCTGACCCTGATAATGTGTTATAACAACAGAACTTACCATCAGGCCACGGTTTGTAAATTCATCTTTCAGGCGCAGAACATCCATATCATATGTAATGCCAAGATCGCCGCGAACTTTATTTTTTTCAATGTCAACAGCACTAATTACAATGACAATTTCTGCATAATCTGCAAGCTGCATAAGCATACGAAGCTTGCTGTCAGGCTGAAACCCTGGCAAAACCCGAGATGCATGATAATCATCAAACAGTTTGCCGCCAAATTCCAAATAGAGCTTATTGCCAAACTTAGAGATGCGTTCTTTTATATGCTCTGACTGAATCTTTAAATATTTATCGTTGTCAAAACCACATTTCATAACGCTCCATATATTACCACAAACAAAACATCTAAAACAAGAATTTTTTGCCGATTTTTTGCAAATCTTTTTGTTATTAAAATTCTGTATGTTGACAAATTATTTCTATATTGTAAAATCAATTAGTAATTATTTTATTCCGAACCAGCTTCGGAAGCTATTGCAATCAGAGGGATGTCCAACAAGTCAAAAAAAGCAAATGTCATTCCGAATTTATTAGTCTTCACTGGCTTTTAGCACGGAATCTACATGCCATATTCAGTGTGTATGCTGAAATACAACAAATTCAGCATGACATTTTTTAGACAGCCACATGGCACTATTTTTTATTTCAGTTTTATATTTTGGAGCAGAAATGAAGCATAATCTTTTCTTTGTCTGTATTTTATGTTCAATTTTTCTTTTTTCGTGCTCACTTGATTACGGAAACCAATCGGCTCAAGACAAAAAGATTCTTCCGGAAATGATTTTGAAAGATGCAAATTTTGTAAGAATTGAAAAATTAAATGAAACAACAGCACTGCATGCTGAAACACTGGAAATTTTTAAAGAAGACAATGTTGTTTTTGGCAGCAACGTAAATTTTAAAGCATTTGACAAAAACAAAAAAACAATTGCAACAGGCCGTACAGACTTATTAAAAATCGACAACCGCAATTTTTGTTATACAATGCTGAACAATGCAAACATAAAAAGCATTCAGACAGGCATGACACTTTATTCTGACTGTTTTAAATGGAACAGCAAGACAAACCAACTTGTTTCTGGCAAAGACAATGTTGTAACAGTTATAAAAGAACCAGAAAAATCTGGCGATGCAAAATTTTCGGCTTCTGGAACAGGTTTTGTTTTCAGCGGCTTATCTTTGCAGTTTGCATTCAACGGAAAAACAACAGGGAAAATTGAAAATTAATTTTTAAGGAACTAAAGATTTTGAACAAAAAACTGAACTTTATTTTATTTTTTTTGATTTTTATAAACAGCATCATTTTCTGTGAAAAAATTTCTTTTTACGCAGATTATATGCACGGCAAAACCGGAACAGATACAGATAAAACAATTCTTGAACGGAATGCCGGCATTACCACAGATTCATTTCAGATAAATGCATCTTTAATTGAGCTTGAAGGCGAAGACTATCGTTATGTTACGGCAACAGGAAATGTTTCCGGAAATTCAAAATCTTCGGGCTTTGACTTCTGGTGCGACAAGCTTTTTTATGACAGAGAAACAAAATTAATCTATTTTGAAGGAAACGTAACATTAAAAGACCCATCAAACGATATTGAAACACATTCTCAAATGATGGAATATGATTTGAACACCGAAATTGCACTTCTTGAAGTTAATGTTGTTTTGACCCAAAAACAAAGCAGAGGCACAAGCGCACTTGCCGTTTATAAAAAGAATGAAAAAACTGTTGATTTAACGGGCAACCCAAAACTAGTGCGCGGAGAAGACACTTTTGTGGCTCAAAAAATTTCGCTCAACATTGAAACTGAAGAAATTACACTTGACGGCAAAGTCAATGGAAACGTTACAAGCACAGGAAACTAAAAATGAATGCACAAAAAGAAATGGAAGAAAGAGAAAACGAAATTCTTAGAGTTTCAAGTTTGTACAAATCTTTTGGTCAAAAACAAGTAGTACGCGGCGTTGATTTTTCTATGCATACAGGCGAAATTTTGGGTCTGCTTGGTCCAAACGGTGCAGGCAAAACAACCACATTTTATATGATTGTCGGTTTTTATAGACCTACACAAGGAGAAGTCTTTTGTGGCGGCAAGTGCATTACAAAAATGCCGATGTACAAACGTGCACATATGGGCATAAGCTATTTGCCACAGGAAGCTTCTGTTTTTAGAAAACTAACTGTAGAAGAAAACATCTGGGCTGTTCTGGAAAAGCGGCATGATATTTCAACCGCAGAAAAAAAAGCAAAACTTGAAGAATTGATTGAAGAGTTTTCAATCGGAAGAATTAGAAAGCAGCTTGCATATACACTCTCTGGCGGAGAAAGGCGAAGAACAGAAATTGCACGTTCACTTGCAATTGAACCGAAATTTCTTCTGCTAGACGAGCCGTTTGCCGGAATCGATCCTATTGCCGTAGCAGACATAAAATCGACCGTAAAGCTGCTTGCAGAAAGAGGAATCGGCGTGCTTATTACAGACCACAATGTACGCGATACTCTTGAAATTACAGACCGCGCCATTATTATTAGCAGCGGCGAAATTGTTGCACAAGGCAACAAAGACGAAATATTACAGTCTTCAATCACAAGAAAAATCTATCTTGGCGAAGAATTCAAAATGTAATTTTTTGTTTTACGCTTATTTTTCGTACAAACGAATAGCCACAACCCGAAAGTACCCACACCGTCATTCCGCACTCGTTTCGGAATCTATATACACATACAGTACAGACTATGAAATCAGTTCAGAGAGAGGCGGATATCTAAAAAGAATTGTCATG
>JAKSTS010000043.1 GCA_024402455.1 Treponemataceae bacterium | reverse complement strand
GATCCTGAACTAAATTCAGGATGACATTATGTATTAAACTATTTGGACACCCCCCTGTCTGCAGACCCTGAAACTAGTTCAGGGTGACATGTTTCGACTTAGAAAAGCTAAAAAAAATTGTTCCAACTCTTGCGGTGCCCGGCTATCGGCTTACGCCGACAGCTTCTGGTTTGAGTCGCAAAAATTCCACTGTTTTCGATAAGTTTTTGCGAAATATGCAACAAACTGCAAAATACTGCAAATTTTTGCAAAACTACTAGATATTTATGTCTATTTTTGCTACGATATGTCTCCGGTGGTTAATATGACAGACAACAAGGGTGCAGAACTCCCAAAAGGTTCTAAAGTTTTAATTATCGGCTCAGGCCCAATCGTTATTGGTCAGGCTTGTGAATTTGACTATTCGGGCACGCAGGCTTGTAAGGCATTGCGCGAGCGCGGTTACAAAATTGTTCTGGTAAACTCAAACCCGGCAACAATTATGACCGACCCTGTAATGGCAGATGCTACTTATATCGAACCGCTCAATGTAGAGCGATTAACACAAATCATTGAAAAAGAAAGGCCGGACGCCCTCCTTCCAAACCTTGGCGGTCAGACAGGCCTCAACCTTGCAAGCGAATTAAAAGAAAAAGGCATTCTTGATAAATATAAAGTTGAAGTTATTGGTGTAAACCTTGAAGCAATTCAAAAAGGTGAAGACCGCGAGATTTTCAAAGAAACAATGAAGAAAATCGGCATTGATACACCAAGAAGCGGAATTGCACATACATTCGAAGAAGCAGAAAAAATCGTAAACGAAATCGGTTATCCGGTAGTTGTCCGCCCGGCTTATACAATGGGTGGCGCAGGTGGCGGTTTCTGCTATAACGTTGAAGAACTCAAAAACATTGTTACAAACGGTCTTGAACTTTCAATGACACATCAGTGCCTCATTGAAGAGTCAATTCTCGGCTGGGAAGAACTCGAAGTTGAAGTTGTTAGAGATGCAAAAAATCAGATGATTTCTGTTTGTTTCATCGAAAACATTGATGCAGTTGGTGTTCACACCGGCGACTCTTTCTGCGCCGCACCTTTCCTTACAATCAGCAAAGAACTCGAAGAGCGCTTAAAGAAAGATGCATTCCGCATTGTTGAAGAAATCGGTGTTATCGGCGGCACAAACGTTCAGTTTGCACACAACCCAAAAACAGGTCGTGTTGTAATCATCGAAATCAACCCGAGAACTTCACGTTCTTCTGCCCTTGCTTCAAAAGCAACAGGTTTTCCAATCGCACTTGTTTCTGCAAAACTTGCAAGCGGCATGACTCTCGACCAGATTCCATACTGGAGAGACGGTTCGCTTGAAAAATATACTCCAGGCGGATGCCCGGACGGAGATTATATAGTTCTCAAATTTGCACGCTGGGCTTTTGAAAAATTCCGTGGAATCGAAGATTCTCTTGGAACACAGATGAAGGCCGTAGGCGAAGTTATGGCCATCGGCAAAACTTTCAAGGAAACTTTCCAGAAAGCAATCCGCGGCCTTGAAAATGGCAGAAGCGGTCTTGGCTTTGCAAAAGATTTCCACGAAAAATCTGCTGAAGAACTCTGCGACATGCTCCGCATTGCAAACAGCGAAAGATACTTTTTGATTTACGAAGCACTGCGCAAAGGCGTAAGTGTTGAAAAATTGCATGAAATCACTTATGTAAAGCAGTATTTTCTTGAACAGATTAAAGAACTCGTTGAACTTGAAGAAAAGATTCTTAAATATGCAGGAAATCTTCCAACAGACGAGCTTTTGGTTCAGGCAAAAAAAGACGGTTTCAGTGATAAATATCTTGCAAAACTTCTTGGAATTAAAGAAAAACAGATTCGCAACCGCCGTGAAGAACTCGGCTGTGTTGAAGGCTGGCTTGCTGTTCCAGTAAGCGGAAAAGAAAACACAAACTATTATTATTCAACATACAACGCACCAGACAAATCGCCAGTTTCAAGCAACAAGAAAAAGATTATGATTCTTGGCGGTGGTCCAAACAGAATCGGTCAGGGCATTGAATTTGACTACTGTTGCTGTCATGCAGCAATGGCACTCAAAGCAGAAGGCTATGAAACAATCATGGTAAACTGTAACCCAGAAACTGTTTCAACAGACTATGACACTTCTGACAAGCTTTACTTTGAACCGGTAACACTCGAAGATGTTCTTCAGATTTACCGCAAAGAAAAACCATATGGTGTAATCGTTCAGTTCGGTGGACAGACACCACTTAATATTGCACGTTCTCTTTCTGACGAAGGCGTAAACATTCTTGGAACTTCAATTGATTCAATTGACACAGCAGAAGACCGTGATTTGTTCCGCAAGATGATGGACAACCTTGACATTCCAATGCCAGAAAGTGGAATGGCTTCAAACTTTGAAGAAGCAAAAGCATGTGCTGCAAAAATCGGTTACCCGATTATGATTCGTCCTTCGTTTGTTCTTGGCGGACGCGGCATGGAAGTTATTTATGACGAAAAAATGCTCAGCGAATATGTCGCAAAAGCTGTTGGTGTTACACCAGACCGTCCTCTTCTTATTGACCGTTTCCTTCATAATGCACTTGAATGCGAAGCAGATGCCCTTGCAGACGGTCAGGAAGTTTATATTCCAGCCGTTATGGAACATGTTGAACTTGCAGGAATCCACTCTGGAGACTCAGCCTGTGTAATTCCACCTGTTTCAATTCCACAGAACAACCTGGACACAATTAAAGAATACACAACAAAAATTGCAGCAAGCCTTCATGTATGCGGTTTGATGAACATGCAGTATGCAATTGAAGACGGCAAAGTTTTTGTAATTGAAGCAAACCCACGTGCCAGCCGCACTGTTCCGCTTGTTTCAAAAGTTTGTAACACTCAGATGGCACGCCTCGCAACACGTCTTATGCTTGGCGAAAAACTCAAAGACCTTGAACAAAAAGAAAAACAGATTCCACATCATGGTGCAAAAGAAGCAGTTTTTCCATTTGAAAAGTTCCCGAATGTTGACCCTGTGCTTGGACCGGAAATGCGCTCTACAGGCGAAGTTTTAGGTCTTGCAGACAACTTCCCGCTTGCTTTCTACAAAGCAGAAGAAGCTTCTGGCGGAATTCTGCCGGCAGCACCTGTAAATGGCGAAACAAAGAAAGTATTAATCAGTCTTTCTGATAAAGACAACCTTAAAGGTCAGTCTCTTGATATTGCCAGAGCATTCAGCTATCTTGGTTTCAAAATTCTTGCAACAGACGGAACTGCAAAATTCTTTGCAGAAAACGGCATTAATGCAGAAAAGATTTCAAAGATTAACGAAGGACGCCCGAATGTTCTTGATGTAATCTTGAACCGCGAAGTATGTCTGTGTATCAACACACCAAGTGCACGCCGCGGTGTAATCAAAGATGAAGAAACAATCAGAAAAGCTGCTTTGAAATACAAGATTCCTTACATCACAACTTTAGCTGGTGCAAAAGCTGCCGTTGACGGCATTGGAACTGCACGCAGCGGCAAAGGTGGCGTAAAGAGCCTGCAGGATTATCATTCTCAGATTAAGAACATATAACGCTTTCAATCTGCTGACTTATAAAGCATAAGGCATTTCTAAAGCTTTGAAGTTTTGGAAATGCCTTTTTTATTTCTGCAAAACATTTTTTTTAGCAAAAGATATAAAATCTTCTATTATATATAGACAATTTATCAACAATTTTGTGCATATTGCCAGAGCTATAAACCCGTCGCACGAATAAATAAATTTCTGTGGACACTTCTTCTATTTTTTATGATAATATAAAAGGAGGATTTATGCGTATTTTTAGAAAATCATTCCTTTTTGGAATTGTTATATGTTTTATCTCTTTTTTGATGTGTGGATGTTTCAATGAAAAAGAAAGTCCATTATATGACAGCGAATGGATTTTATATAATGCTGATGAAAAAGGCCAGAATTATGTTCATCAGCTTTTTCTAAAACCTGACCACCAGGCAACTATTCAAGTTGGTTATCTTAACTCAACAACTGTTCTTGTCTGGACAGGCACTTATAAAGCAAACGACAAAAAGATTGTCTTTAATTTTGATAAATGCGCCCGCTGGGAAAATGGTCAGGAAATAGGCACTTATAAAGCAGGGCGTGTCATAAAATATTTTTCCGGAGATTATTTTTATTCGCTTGGACTTGTCGGCGATGAAGAAAAAAAATATCATCTGCAGCTTATAAGACCAAAAAATTATTTTTACGGCAAAAACCTCGACTTTTTTGGCAATCAGCTGGACGAATTTGAAAAAGTAAAATAACACTGCATAAAATATGCTGCCTGCATCGCCGGCAGCATATTCCATCTATCAAGCCACTTCTAAAAAAACACAAAATATAAGCATCGTAAAAAAAGATTTTTTAGAGATATCTTTAATATCTGATATTTTTTTCCGATGTTATAAAAGCAGATAATCCCTATTTTTTTGCAGGTTAAGACATAAACAGATATTTAAGGATATCTCTAAAAATTAGCAATCAGCTTTTTTTAAGATATCAGCGAGTTTTAAATCGTTGAAACAGAACAGTTTAAAACATCGCGTTTTAATTTTATGAACTTAGCAACAGAACTTAATATTGTTCTACTCTTCTTCTACAAGGAAAAAACATGAAAAAAAGCACCCTCAACATTAGTTTTAAAGTTATTTGTCTTAGCACTTTAATTTTTCTTGCATTCAGCTGCTCAAGTTCTTCTTCAAAATCTGAAACTGACGAACATGAAATGGAAACTTCTGGAGTTCCTTATAAAGAATTGCCGGAAGACAAAAATCAAAAGCATAGCAGACACGTTTCCCCTGTTACATCTCCAGAAAAAAAGACAATGGCATCTGTCAGCGATGAATATCTTGAAACACTGCAGCCAAGTTCATTTAATGAAATCTGGGGATATCTTATTGCAGGCGAAGAACGTTTTTATTCTCCAGACCTGCCTGTTACAGACATTGGATATTTTGGTGCAGGACTTTCAACTTTTGGCAAACTTGTTGATGCACCGGCACGTTCAAAAGCACCGGCAACAAACACAAGAGTTCATATGGTTGTAATTGATAATGGACGAGCTTTAACCCACTTCTGTCTTGACCCTGAATTTAAAATAAGAAACACATTGATTGATTCACTTATAAAAGCATCAGCAAATTATGACGGTCTTCAAATTGATTTTGAACTTGTAAGCGCAGACGACAAAGAACATTACTGGTCATTTTTAAGGGAACTTAAAGCAAAACTAAAACCAAACCAGATGCTGAGCGTAGCAATTCCTGCAAGAACAAAAAAATTATCACATGATGCTTATGACTATGAAAAAATTGCAAGCATTGTTGACCGCATAGTTGTAATGGCATATGACGAACACTGGAGCACAAGCGCACCAGGTCCAATTGCTTCTGTCGCCTGGTGCAGCAACGTTATGAACTATGCATTAAAAACAATTCCAAAAGAAAAATTCATAATGGGCCAGTCGTTTTATGGACGTGCATGGTCAAATGATGACACAGCCGGGGCTTATAAATTCAGTTCCATCGACAGACTGTTCAGAGGCGAAAACGCAAAAGGCAAACTTTCTGATGATACTGAAATTACAAGAGTCTATATTGACGAAGGCATTCCAACTTTTACGCTGAGCAAAGAAGTAACTTACACATTTTATTTTGACAATGCATGGTCGTTGTCAAAAAGACTTAAAACTTACGAAGAAGCAGACGTAAAAGCAGTTTCTTTCTGGCGTTTGGGGCAAGAAGACAAAGACATCTGGAAACTGCTCAAAATTAAGTAAGCTAAAAACACACTGAAAATTTCATATTAAAAGCTGGTTCTAAAAATTTAATTTTTAAAGCCGGCTTTTTAAATTTTAAAAGCATTGATAAAACACAATTTATACATTAAGTTTTTGCTTCTTCCAAAAAATTATTGTGTTTGTTATACTGCAATTATGAAACAAAAAGTTAAGCGCTGGCTTTTAGCTTCTGTCTTTCTGCAAATACTTTTTTTTGCAAATGCTTTAGAATATGAAAGCTACGCATGTGCATTTTCAAGCAACATAATTGAAACTTATAAGCTTTCACATACAGATTTTGACCCTACAGGCGGAACAAAACAATTACAACGCACATGCATTCAGCTTTTAAAAAGCAATTTTCAAGTTTCTTTTCCAAAAGATTTGCAAAAAGCAGCTGAAAACATCAAAAAAAACGGCGACAATGCAGTATTTCAAAAATCAATGCAATTATTTGCTGCAAATAAAGATAAATCTTCTTTGGATATTATAAAAAGCAAATGTCTTTCTGTAGAAGAAGCTTCTGACCTGTTTTTTGTTGAAACAGAAAAAGAAAAAATGCGCATCAAAGATTTATCTGCATGGGACAACGGCCGCTTAATTGAACTTTACAGGCTTGCCGTTGGTGCAGGCTACATAAACAAAGCAGACGCATTAACTGCTGCAAAACCATCAATTGATTTGCTTGCAAAAACTTACACCAGTTGGGACGATTATTTTGCACATTATTTTGTCGGAAAACAGTTTTGTGCTTTATATTCGGGCAAATATCTTTCTGCATTTGAATCAGGCAAGCAGGCATATAATTTATCAAAAAGCAAAATAAATTATGCTGCCCTTCCATTAAAAAACGGTTCTGCCAAACAGGAAAATGCAGCTTTTATTGTTGAACTGTGCTATAAACCAAGTCCAACTGGAACACAATGGGAATCTGTGCAGAAATTATCTGCTCCCGGCAAAACATTAGACGCAAGAGATTTAACAACAGTGCAGAACCTCAAAAAGAAATTTGCTTTAGTTCCATGCATTGACTTTATGGAAGTCCTTATTCGTTTTCGACAGAAATCGTATAGGAAAGTGCTTAATCTGTGCGTCAGCCTTGATGAAATTACAAAAGATGCACCGAAAGATTCGCAGCTTTATCAGCAGATTCAATATACACATGCAAAATCTGCATTAAAAGTTTCAAAACCAGACCTTGCACAAAAAATTCTTGGCAATCTTCCGGAAAGCGCAAGCAAAACAAGCGATTACCTTGAAACGCAAGGCCGCCTTTACATGGAACTTTGCGGAACTTCAAGCAGCTACGACAAAAATGAAGAATATAAAAAACTTGCAAAAGAAACATTTGATGCTGCTGCAAAAGCAGGTTTCAAAATTCCACAGGAAATAAAAGACTGGTTAAAATTAAACGGAGTGCGTTCATGAAAAAAGTGCTTCAAAAACAATCAGCCGTTTTTATTCTGTTTTTCTGTACAGTTTTTGCTTTTGCACAGACAAAAAATGCAGCCAAAAATAACAATGACCAGCTCATAAAAGACATCAAGGCAAAAATTGAAGATGCAGTTTATGAAGTTGTTGTACCAAAGCCAAAAGAAGAAAATATTGTATATTTATATGATCTGCCATTTGAATTTATTGATGATTCAATAAGAAACGACAAATATCTTCCGGTAGGCACAGCTTTTCTGGCAGAAGACGGACTTTTTTATTCTGCAGCATCATCTTTTAAACTTTTAGAACAGACACAATATGGTCCATATTATGTTCGCGACAGTGCAAAAAAGCTTTATAAAATTTCTCAAGTTACTTCATTTTCAACGAACAGAGATTTTATTGCATTTGAAGCTGAAGGCTTTGACAAAACAAAAGCAAAAAATGCGCTTTCTGTTGGCACAACCCCAGGCGTAAACACGCAGATTTTTACAGCAGCATATGAACTTGGCGACGGACTTGTTGTGCGGACAGGCATAATTACAGCCAAACAAGATGAAGCCGTTAATGCAGAATGGAAATGGCTCAGGTTCTCAGCAGCAGCTTCGCCCAAAACAGCAGGCGGACCAATTGTAAATCAAAAAGGCGAACTCATAGGCATTATTGTTCCGCAGTCTTCCGCAGAAACTCTTACAACGGCACTTCCTTTCAGTGAAATTTCTGAAATTTTGCCAGGCACAGGCGAAGTTATCTATCATTTTTCATATCAAATGCCTTCAATGGGCAAAAAACATTTTGACCACAAATTTTATACAGACGTTGCCCTGCCCAAAAGCCTTGAAACAGTGCAGAAAACACTCAGAACAGGTTTTTTGCGCTATCGCTACGAAATTGCAGAAAGCCTTGTGCCGCATTTTGGCGCAAGAGGCAAACAAGGTTTTTTATTTTCATCCGGCGCTTCAGACATTCTTTCAAGCGGAACAGTTCCTGTTTTTCCGCTTGTTGTAGGTCTGTCTAACCAGAACAAATGGGTTTTTCAGCAGCCTGAAAAAATCTATGAAGAACTCTCTGACAACGGTGCAGGCATTATTTACGGCGGAATGATGCAGACAATTTTTGCAGTTGTAAAAAAGCCTGATGATGTTTCGTTCAAAGATTTTTGTCTTAACAGCGCAAATTACATGGAATATATTCTTCTTGTTAATGAAATTTCAAGAACAGTTGCAGGCGAAGCCGTTCCGATTCTGTCTTTTGGAAAATCTATAAAAGAAGACAATTATCAGGATGCGCAGGGCCGCACATGGTACATTGATTACTGGAACCTTCCGTTTGCAGATTCTATGGCTGTTGCATATGCACTGCCACTGCCAGAAGGTGTTTTCGTAATGCTTTCTGTTGCAGACACAGACACAATAACAGCACTTTCAGGCAAAGCACTTGAATTTGAAGCAGACTGCATTTATCCGCGTTATGTTTCAAGCATAAAAAACTGGAAAAATTTTCTCAGCTTCTTAAAACAAACCGGCTCTGTTTATCCACCGTTTGATAATTTCGACATCACATCATCTGATTCGGCACTTTCAATAAAAAACCCGATTATATCAATTGATGTGCCAAAAACAATTTTTGCAACAAACGAAAATACAACGCTGGGCTTAGGCATTGCATTTGAACTGAAAGACAACATCTTAAAGCAAAAAGTCCGTTCAGTTGAAATTTATTCAAACCGCAAAAGCGAAGACTATCACTACATTCATTTTTCTGAAAACATAAAACCAGACAACGATGCCCGGCGCGAAGCAATTGCATTGTGGAATCAAAAAATCAACAAAGGCACGCCATATACGGCAACGCCTTATAACCAAGATAATTACACATTTTATGACGAAATCATTTTTGACCCGGGCACAACCGACAGAAAAAAAGCAGAACATGTTTTTCTTTTGTCATGCGAAATGGCTGGAACCGGCAAGGTGCAGGAAATGAAAGATTTTGCAGCTGAACTTAAAAAAAACATAAAAACCGGAAAATAAGAACCAGCCTTAAATGCACAATCTGTACATGCAGCAAAAAAACATCTTATGAACAAAACCGGCAAGGCACTTTTTCGGTTTTATACTAGAATTCCAAAATGTTTCCGATTATTTCTGATTCGCTGCTGCAAAGCATTGCTTTTTTATCTTTTCTGCAAGATTCTGCAATTAAATCTGCTGCTTCAACTATGTCATCTGCAGAAAGCGAAAGCAGACCTTTTACATATTCATTAACAATATCCTGCGAAACGCCTGCAAACATGCGCCTTAATGCTTTTACGCCATGTACGCCTGGTGCTATGGGCTTTACATAATTACTATAAATCGAAACTATGGCACATTCCATTTCTTCATTGCTCAATTTATTCTGTCTTACTTCTTCAACGCATTGCTTAAAAAGTTCAAACGAATCTTTTGGATTCGGGTCACGATATGTTGAAAACCAGACAAGATTTAATATTTCATCATAATCAGCCTCTGCACCATAGCAGCCATGCACAGTCCTAAGTTTTTCCCAAAAAGAATGTTCAGAAAGCCACGATGTCAGCAGCTCAATTGCAGCACCTTTTTTTGAAAAAAGCTCTACAGTTTTAAAAACAGAAACAGCATAGCCAACCTGCGTTTCTGTTTTTATAACATCAAGGCTGTTTTCTGCAGGTGAATAAACAAGATGTATATAATCTTCTTTTTTATATTTCTGTTCTGAAACTAAAGACGTCAATTTGGCACTATCAATAAATTCCGGCAGATATTTTTTTGTTGCTTCCAAAGATTCTTCGTCCGCCGTAATGTTGATTATGCAGCCGGCATTTTTAATCTGTTCAAACATAATCTTGAACTTTTCAAGCAGTTTTTTAGAATCTTTTGGTTTGCAGCCTAGCATGTATTTAAACTGCGTAAAACCAAAAAGAATTTCTTCTATAACATTAAGTCTGGAAAACGAATAAGACGCACGTTTTAAGCAAAAGTCAAGACCATTTGAAACAAGAGATGGTTTTATGTCTGTTATAATTTCTGTAATCAAAGATTCAAGTCTTTCTGAATCTTTAAAATCAAGATCATTCAAAATTTCTGCCAGCAAATTCAGTGCATCTTTTGTTTTTTC
Source organism: Treponemataceae bacterium (assembly GCA_024402455.1). The sequence continues at coordinate 5,844 of JAKSTS010000043.1, read as the reverse complement.
TGCAATGAATTTAATGTTGAATGCAACCCAGTCGCGGTTAAATAATCTTTCATTTTTGTATTTTTTACTATTTTCTTCTGCAACAAAAGATTCGGCTACAGCAAGAGGTACAACAGAAACATTGCTATCGCCGAAAATTTTGTCTGCCTGTTTAAGACATGTTGACCAATGCTTGCCACCCCACCCCAAATCAAGCAAAGTATCAGAAAAAAGCGGCAGGTCAAGATAATATTCAGGTTTTAAAACATCACATGGAAACAGAACCTTAAAATAAACAATTCCGTTTGTGTTTACCTCATCTGTAAAAAGGAAAATATCATTTTTGGTTTTTTCAACCGATACTTCCATTTTCTCCAGATTTGCAGGAAGTTCACTTAATTTAAGATGTGGAATCGAATTCTGGGCTTCCGGCGAATCAGCCGAATTTTGATATTCATGCAAAGAAGCAAGCTCTTTTTTCAAGTTTTCAATGTTGATTATCTTTTTCTGATTGTCTATAAATTCAGCTTCAATTTCGTTCCGTTTTTTCATAAAATCGTCAGAAGGTTCAATAACTGTAAAAACATGCGGCTTGCCAATAAAATATTTTCTCATCAAAGAACGAATAAAATCTTTGTCATTATTTAATTTCTCTTTGACTTTTCCAAATTCCGAAATTGGCGAAAGCTTTTCTGCAGGATGATGAGCAAAATTCCAGGCGTCCAATACTTTGTCGAGCAGAGTCAGCGAATAAGGGCCGCCGCTCCTTTTAATTTCCCTTAAACTAAAATCAATTGACATTACAGCAGAATCAATGTCATCTTGCGAAATGCCTATGTTATAAATTTCTTCTATGGCAGAAACTACAATATTTTTGACTTTTTCTTCGTCCTCTTTTTCTACACCAATAAGATTAAAACTGAACACATTTCGATCTGCATGAGCACTCAGCATTGTCCAGCAGTCTGTTCCAATTTTTGAATCTTTAAGGCGGCGTTTAAGCGGTGCGGAATCGCTGCCACATAAAACGCTAAACAGCAAAAACTGTTCCATATCAGGGCGGTCAGCATAAAAACAGACAGAAACAACAGAACCTTCCATTCCAGACTTTGGCGCAAAATATCGGTTTATGCTTTTTGCATTTTTAACATCAAAAGTTTCAAGCTGTTTTATTTCATCATAAATCTTTGGAAGCGGAACTTTGTAGTCTTTTAATTCAGCAAACAGATTAAATTTCTTTTGCAGCCGCGGAATATATTTTTCGGCAATAAAATCAAGCTGCTTTTCAGTCGGAATATTTCCATACAAATATAGAAGACAATTTTCAGGTGAATAATATTTGTGATGAAAATTCAAAAATTCTTTATAAGTCAATTTGCATATTTCAACCGGGTCGCCGCCAGAACTATTTTCATAAGTTGTCTTTGGAAACAATGATTTATTAATATTTCTTAATACAACAGAATAAAAATCGGAATAAACACCTTTCATTTCGTTATAGACAACGCCCTGAACAGAAAGTTCGCCGTTTTCATCAAGTTCCATGCGGTGGGCTTCCTGGTTAAAAGTTATTTCAGAAAGAATCGGAAAAAAAACAGCATCAGCATAAACATCCATTATGTCAAAATATTGCTTTTCAATTTGAGAAGCACCCGGGTACAAAGTTTTGTCTGGATAAGTAAGCGCATTTAAAAAGGTCAAAACACTTTTGCTTTTTAATGTAATGAACGGTTCTTTCAATTTGAATTTTTCTGAACCGCACAGCACAGAATGTTCAATGACATGAGGCGTGCCTTTGCTGTCGCTGACAGGCGTTCTAAAACAAAACGAAAAAAGATTTTCATCGTCGTCATTTAAAAGATGAAAAACTTCAAGACCGGTTGTTTTATGGCGAAGATAAATGCCTTTGCTTTTAAAATCTTTTACATCACAAACATCTATAACATAAAAATCTCTGTATTCATCACCGGTTTTTAACATAAGAGCCTCATAAAATAATTTCAAGTTTTTTTATATTAGAGCATAACATAATTTGTCATAAATGAAAAATGCTTAAAAACAGAAATACAATTTGCACAAATAATGAGATTCCGAACCAAGTTCGGCATGACGGTTTCTTCGTTCGGAATGACGGACTTCTGTCTTGCCGAACCGAACCAAAGAATGTGAAACAGTTAATGCGAAAACCCTTTTAATCGTTTAAAAACTCAGGCACCCGAAAGTGCCTGAAAAAAATCATTTTATGCTTTTGGTCTAAGATCATTTACGCGCTTTGCTTTTGTTTCAGCCTGCGGAATTGATCCAGGTTCTTTGAGTTCAATTACAGGATTAATCGTAATCAATGCCTGCATTTCGCTCTTGAGTGTGTCTTTCAAATTATTAAGAACACGTGCATCATCAGCAAAAACTTCTGGTGTAACTTCAACTTGAACAGTAAGACGGTCAAGGTCACCTTTTTTGTCAACAACAATAAGATAGTTTGCACCAACGCCTTTTGCTTTAAGAAGCACTTCTTCAATCTGGCTTGGGAATACATTTACACCATTGATAATAAGCATATCATCAGTGCGACCTGTAAAGCGTGCAATGCGGCGATGTGTTCTTCCGCAAGGACATGGTTCTGTAATAACGTGTGTCAAATCGCGTGTTCTATAGCGCAGAAGCGGCATTGCATCGCGGCAGAGAATTGTCATTACAAGCTCGCCTTCTTCACCGTCTTTTACAGGTTCAAGTGTATCCGGGTTGATAATTTCCATGATGTAACGGTCTTCCCAGACATGCATGCCCTGTCTTAACTGGCATTCAAAGGCAACGCCCGGGCCATTAAGTTCGCTCATGCCATAACAGTTATAAACTTCAATGCCAAGGCTCTGTTCCATTTTATTGCGGAGCTGTTCAGAATATGGCTCTGCACCAGAAATGCCGATGCGCCATTTAAATTCTTCGCGCTTATATTCACTTTCCATCATTGCCTGATGAAGGTGAAGCATATAGCTTGGTGTTGCATGTGTTACACTTGTTCCAAAGTCGTGCATAAACTTAATCTGGCGCAAAGTGTTTCCACTTGATGTTGGAACAACTGTCATTCCGAGTTTTTCTGCACCATAATGAAAGCTCATGCCGCCTGTAAACAGACCATAAGTCATCATATTCTGGCAAGTGTCATAGCGGTTGCAGCCTGCTGCAGCAAGACCTCGTGCCATTGTGTCTGCGGCCATGTCAACATCTTTTGCTGTCAAATAAATGACAGTCGGTGTACCAGTCGTGCCGCTTGATGCATGAACACGAACAACTTCAGAATGTGGAACAGCTAAAAGTCCATATGGATAAACTTCGCGCAAGTCGTGTTTTGTTGTAAACGGAATGCGACGCAAATCATCAAGTGATTTGATGTCGTTAGGACTTGTAATGCCAGCTTTTGTAAGACGTTCTTTATAAAAAGGCGTTAAAAGTGCATTCTCAACCTGCTTTTTAAGCAGCTCAAGCTGAATTGTTTCAATTTCATTCCGCGGCATTGTTTCCGCTTTTTTATCCCAAAATGAAAATTCTCTTTCTGCCATTTTGTTCCCCTTAGGCATTTGCACCAAGTTCAAGTGCCTTCATATTAATATCAACAAGTTTTGGGTCTTTTACCGCAAACCGTGCATGAACAGACTGTTCAATTGTTGCTTTTTTTAATGGAAGATATTTTAACGCTGCACCAATAAGCACCATATTTTCTGTCTTGATGTTGCCGGCTTCTTTTGCAAGTTCAGCTGTTTTTACGATGCACGAATTCGGAAGCTTTTTAATTGATGCATAAAGTGAATCAACTTCCGGATAATTTCCAATATTTACAAAAGGTTCGGCTGCCGTAACAACAACACCGTCCGGCTTAAGCCATGTCAAATAGCGCATGCTTTCAAGTGGTTCCATTGCAAGAATCATGTCTGCTTTTCCAGATGGGATCAGATCGCTTGCAATTGTTTTATCTGAAAGGCGAAGATGTGCCTGAACACCGCCGCCGCGCTGGCTCATTCCATGAACTTCAGACTGGCGCACGTTTAAGCCTTCTGCCATGGCAGACTCTGCAATAATTGCCGCCAAAGATAAAACACCTTGTCCGCCTACACCGGCGAGTAATATATCATATGTCATTTTTTTGCCTTCTTGTTTCTAATTCTAAATGCTTCCAGACATTCGCGTACCATTATTACAACCGAAACGCCACGATATTCTGCTTCTTCAAGAAGCACTTTTGTGTTTGCTTCGCGGTTTGCAGGGTTTGTTGCAAGAACACGAATATGTTCTGGTTCAACGCCAAGACCTTTTACAAGCGGTTCAAACTGGCTTGAAGGAAGCATAGTCGGCTGACAGCCTGTCATTGCAACAATTGTGTTGTCAAGCAGAACAACTGTAACTGGTGTTTTTGTTGCAACACAGTCAACAAGGTTTGTAATGCCAGAATGAAGGAATGTTGAATCGCCGATTACGCCGAATGTATATTTTACACCAGCCTGAGAAGCACCGCGTGCCATGCCGATAGAGGCTCCCATACATACAATTGATTCTGCAGCATTGAGTGGTGCAGCACCGCCTAAAGCGTAACAGCCGATGTCTGCATTAACAGTTACATTGTCTTTTCCGGCTTTTTCTACAAGTGCTGCAACTGCATTGTTCAAAGATGTATACGAATCAACATGCGGACAGCCATTGCACAGCTGAGGCGGACGTCCTGGAAGATTTTTGCATGTTTCTGCAAGACCAGCTGTTTCAAGCATTGTCTTGTTTGGTTCAAGACCTAATGCAATGCGTACAACGTCCGGGTTGAGTTCGCCTGCACGTGGCAAAAGACCTGTAAATTTGCCGACAACCTGTGACTGCTGCGGCAAAACACCACGAAGCTGTTTTTCAAGGAACGGCTGACCTTCTTCAATTACAAGAATTGTTTTTGCAGTTTCAGCAAGTTTCTTGATTGAATCAAGCGGAAGTGGCAATGTTCCAATATGCAATGTAGAAGGAAGACCAAGACCTGGAAATTTCTTTTCGCAAAATGCTTTATAATCTTCAAGATTTTCAAGGAAATAGTTGCGTCCAAGACCGCCTGTAATAATTGCAAGGTCTGTACGCTTTGTGTTCAAAACAAGAGGATTGCGTTTTGAAGCAACTGTATATGCAACAAGTTCATCCTGTTTTGCAATCATTTTTTCGTAGTTTTTGCGTGCCAAAGCCGGCAAAAGCATCCATTCCTTGCGGTCTGCTTTTTCAAGCTTGTTCTGTGCACGGATTTTTGATTCGTCTGCATGAACAACTGCACGGCTGTGCGAAAGGCGTGTAACAAAACGCATGGTTACAGGAACATGGTATTTTTCTGAAACATCAAATGCTTCAAATGCCATTTCATAAGCTTCCTGCTGTGTTGTCGGTTCAAAACATGGAATCATGGCAAAATCAGCATAAAAACGGCTGTCCTGTTCGCCCTGGCTTGAGTGCATGCTCGGGTCATCTGCAACAGCAATAATTAAACCGCCTTTTATGCCGCAGAGAGATGCATTCATAAAAGGGTCTGCTGCAACGTTCAAGCCGACATGCTTCATTGTTACAACAGCACGTCTGCCGGCAAAAGAAACACCAAGGGCAGCTTCTAATGCTGTTTTTTCATTTGAACACCACTGTGCAACAGGTGTTTCTGCATCAGCAGCACGATTGCGCTCATAATTATCAATAAGATACTCCATAATTTCTGTTGATGGAGTTCCCGGATATCCAAAGCCCGCAGAAAGGCCAGCGTGAAGCGTTCCAAGAGCAAATGCTTCATCACCCAATAAAACCATATCTTTCATAATTCTTCCTATAAAAAGCCAGCTGCCGGCAGATTTTGCCGGC
>JAKSTS010000042.1 GCA_024402455.1 Treponemataceae bacterium | reverse complement strand
AGAAAACGGTTTTGTTTCCGATTTTAAGAAATTCCGGTGTAAGAAAATTGATTCGTTTTAAAAGATAGCCAAGTACCATTAAAAGAATAATTGGCATAATTGTATTTAATGTAAAAAGCAGAATATCAAACATGGTTCTAGTATAAAAACTCGTGTAAGCGGATTCAAGTTTTTTTTATGCAATATCAAAATATATAAGTTCAATTATTCTGGTGCAGGTAAGGTATGATTAGAATATAAAGGAGACCTATAATGGCAGATTTATCACACAGAAAAGCGAATGCAAGAATTCAGATTATTGGAAAAGACGGAAAACCTGTTTCAAATGCAAGTGTAACTGTAAATCAAATTAATCACGAATTTTTGTTTGGATGTGGTGCTTTTGAAACACTTCCATATACGAACGGTGCAACTGTTCATAATGGAACTGGAGCTGTTACCAAAAAAGGTTCCGGGGTTTCAAAGGAAATTCTTGAAGACCGCATGCAAAAATGGCTTGATCTTTTTAATTATGGTACTTTGCCGTTTTATTGGGGCGGTTTTGAACCTGAAGAAGGCAAACCAAATACAGAACAGTTGATGAATGCAGCAAAATTTTTGCAGAGCAAAGATGTCCGTGTAAAAGGCCATCCGCTTTGCTGGCATACTGGCTGTGTAAACTGGCTTTTGAAGTATGATAATGCAACAATTCTTGAAAAACAGATTGAACGCATTCATCGCGAGGTCGGCAATTTTAAAGGCATTATTGATATGTGGGATGTAATTAATGAAGTAGTAATTATGCCGATTTATGACAAATACGACAATGCAATTACGCGACTTTGCAAGGAGCATGGTCGTGTCGGTCTTGTCCGCAAGGTTTTTCAGGCTGCATATGAAACAAACCCTTCAGGAACTTTCCTTATAAATGACTTTAATATGTCCAGCAATTATGAAATTTTGATTGACGGTTGTTTGAATGCTGGTACACAGATTAATACAATTGGTTTGCAGTCTCATCAGCATCAGGGTGTATGGGGCAAGGCAAAACAGGACGAAGTTTTGAGCCGTTTTGAACATTTCGGACTTCCGATTCATTTTACTGAAAACACAATTGTTGCAGGTCCGCTTGTTGCACCAGAAATTACTGATTTGCAGGATGCACATTACGAAGATGATGCAGCTACACCAGAACTTGAAGCAAAGCAGGCAGAAGATTTGGAAGAGATGTACAGAAACCTTTTTGAAAATCATCCGCTTGTAACTGCAATTACAAACTGGGACTACGGAGATGGTGCATGGCTAAATGCTCCAAGCGGAGTTATTCGCAAAGACGGTTCGCTTAAGCCTTCCTATGAAAAACTGCATCATCTGATAAAAGAAGAATGGCACACAAAACTTGAATTAAAAACAGATGCAGACGGTTATGTTGCTGTTGAAGGCTTTAAAGGCAAGTATGAAGTAACAGCCGGCAGCGATAAAGGTCAGTTTGTGCTTTCTTCTGATGTTCCAGAAGTAAAAGTGAATTTATAATTGTAGTTTGAATTTGTTAACAAACATGAGATGCCTTATGCTTCAATCAGACGGAGCTCATGTTTGTTTTATATTTATTGTTAAAACTCTGATTATGCCAATAGAAAATTTTTTACCCGGAAATGATGAAAAAATAAACCAGCTTTTAGAATTTACAGCACTTGTAGATAAAATGACTGGAATTCAGCGTCGTACTTTGCTTGTTGATGGCAGCCGGCGCGAAAATGATGCAGAACATTCATGGCATATTGTACTTATGGCCATGCTTTTTAAAGATTATGCACCAGAAAACTGCGACATATCGCGCGCCGTTCAAATGTGCATTGTTCATGACCTTGTCGAAATTTATGCAGGCGATACTTTTGCATATGATGTCAATGCAAATACAGATAAAGAAGCACGTGAACAAGAGGCTGCAGACAAATTGTTCAGCCAGATTCCAGAACATCTGGGCAAAGAATTCCGTGAGCTTTGGGAAGAATTTGATGAAATGAAAACGCCCGAAGCAAAATACGCTGCGGCAATGGATCGTATTCAGCCGTATCTTCATAATACTTTAACGGAAGGTCACACTTGGAAAGAGGGCAATCCGTCAATTGCGCAGGTCGACAAACGAATTGCACCGGCAATTGAAACAATTCCCGAGTTGAAAAGCTGGTATGATAAAAACATTGAACGTGCAAGAGAAAAAGGCTGGCTGGAATAATTTGTCAGTTAATGTAATTTATCAAAGATGCAGTTCGTTGATTTGTAAGTTTGGAATAAATAAAAAAGCCGGCATTTTTTGCCGTTATATTTTAGCGGTTTAAAATGCCGGTATTTTAATTGTAGAAAAATTTAATAGTCTTATTTAAGGCTAAAACTTACAATTCCTAAAAATTCAATTAAAGACTGTAATCTTCGTCTTTGCCCATCATGATGTTTAAACACTGAACGGCGGCACCACTTGCGCCTTTGCCAAGGTTATCAAATTGTGTTGTTATCATGATACGGTCGTCATTGCCATAAACGAAAATGTTCATGTCATTTGTGCCTGCAAGTGTATTTGCTGGAATAAATGGTTCTGCAAGAACGCCTTCTCCCATTAAAGGCTGAACGTGAACAAACCGGCAGTTTGCATAATGGTCTGCGAACATTTTCTGGATATCTGATGCTGTAACTTTTTTTGAAAGCAAACGGCTGTGAAGACCAACTGTAACTGTCATGCCCTGAAAATAATCGCAGACATAAGGATTGAATATAGGTGCATATGAAAGCCCTGAAATTTTCTGCATTTCCGGCAAATGTTTATGTGCCTGTGTTAAAGCATAAAGACGCGGTGAATCAAGGTCGCTTAAGCGGTTTTCACTTTCATACTGTGCAATTGCTTTTTTGCCTGCACCTGAATAGCCTGAAACTGCATGAATTACAACAGGATAATCTTTTGGCATGATTCCAGATGAAACAAGCGGATAACCGATTGCATTGAAGCCAGAAGCGTAGCAGCCTGGAACTGCAACTCTGTTTGATTTTATGATTTTTTCGCGAAATGATGGTGCAAGTTCAGGAAAACCGTATGCCCAGTCTGGGTTTGTTCGGTGTGCTGTTGATGCATCTATGATTCGTGTATGGTCATTTGTGCAAAGTGCAGCAGATTCAATTGATGCTGCATCTGGCAGACAAAGAAATGTAAAATCAGATTCATTGATGAGGCGTTTACGTTCAGCCGGATCTTTACGGAGTTCTTCTGAAATTGGAAGAATTTCGATATCATCGCGCTTTGCAAAGCGTTCCATAATTTTTAGCCCTGTAGTGCCTTCTTTGCCATCAATAAAAACTTTGTATGCCATCTTTTAAACCTCTTAAAACTACATATTCATCTTGAAACTCATATTTTCAGAGTTTTTTAACTTAATGAACAAACCCCGCTGTCTGTGTCGAAGTCTGCCCATTTAATATAGCGAAAGAAAATAAGCTTTACAAGTGTGTATGTTTTTAACGGAATATTCCATATTTGTTTGCTAATTGAAAGTTAATGGAAAATTGATAAAATTTTAACGAAAAAATGAAAAAAAAGCAGTTAAACGTTTTACTAAAATCGTAATAGAATGTATAATGTATTTATTGAACACAAGTTATTTTATAGGAGTTGTTTCCCTGATGTTTTCTAATCTTTTTTCTAAATCTGTAAAGCTTTCTAAAATGCAGAAGCTTATTGCAGAAAATGCATTTAAAATGCCAAACGAGAATAACCCGATTATGACCCATAAGTGTGGGGCAGATCCTGCAGTTTTGGAATACGGCGACACATTGTATGTTTATTCTACAAACGACATGCAGCAGCTTGAATATACAAATGGAAAAATTGATAACGGTTATACAAAAATTACTTCTTTAAATGTTTTTAGTACAAAAGATTTAGTAAATTGGACAGATTGCGGCGAAATTCCTGTTGCTGGCAAAAATGGTGGCAAAGGTGATGCCAAATGGGCTTCAAATTCGTGGGCACCGGCAATTGCATGCAAAAAAATCAACGGCAAAGATAAATTCTTTCTGTATTTTGCAGACAGTGCAAATGGAATTGGTGTTTTGACTGCCGATTCTCCTGTCGGACCATTTAAAGATCCGCTTGGAAAAGCTTTGATAAGCAGGGATACACCGACATGCAAAACAATTAACTGGCTTTTTGATCCGGCTGTTCTTGTTGATGATAAGGGAAATGGTTATCTTTATTTTGGCGGCGGCCACGATAAAGACAAATATGAACATCCAAAAAATGCACGCTGTGTTGCCTTGACAGATGACATGATTGGCATAAAAGACGAACCGATTATGATGGATCCGCCGTTTTTATTTGAAGATTCTGGAATTAACAAAATTGGTGACACATATTACTACACATATTGTACAAACTGGGAAGACCGCAAAGATACAAAAGACCCTGATAAAATGCCGATTGCTGTAATTGGCTATATGACTTCAAAATATCCGCTAGGACCTTTTGAATATAAAGGCTATACACTTGAAAACCCTGGAACAATCTGGGGTGTCTGGGGAAATAATCATCACTGGATTTTTCAGTTTAAGAATAAATGGTACATAGCTTATCATACACAGACTTTGGAAAAAGATTTTGGAATAGAAAAAAGCGGATACCGCAACTTGTTTATTGATTATTTTGAAGTTAACGCAGATGGTTCTCTGCCAAATCAAAAAATGACAAAAACTGGTGTTGAACAGGTCGGAAGCTTTAATCCTTATGAAAAAATTCCAGGTGCTACTTTTGCTGCTATAAAAAATATTGCAGTTTCAAATAAACAGACTGCTGTTGCTGTAAAAGACGGTGCATATATCTGCATTAAAGGCGTTGATTTGAGTAATGGTGCAGCAAGCATTGCTCTTTCTTGTTCTGCACCAAAAATTGCTTCAATAAAAATTCAATTGGATGATTTTAGTGCTGGCGGTACTGTTATTGGCGAAGCAGCAGTTGTCAAAAAGAATAAAACGGATGCAAAACTTGAATTGCCTGAAAACATGAAAGGCAAGCATGATTTGTATTTTATTCTTTCTGAAGGTGTTGAGCTTGTTGATTGGACTATAAATAAGTAAAAAATGTGCAGTGTTTGGAATAAAGCGGACAGGCAGGTTTTAGATTTCTTAAGAAATTTGACATTTCTCAGATGTCTAAATTTTTATATGAGAAAATACCTCCTAAGTCTAGCTGGATTTCTTTTTGATGTTCAGCTAGGGATCCTTTGTATAAAAACTTTGTCTGTCTGTCCACTTTTTTCAAACATAATTCAAAATGAAAATGTTTCTGTTCTGTTTTTCCTGTTAAAATTTAAAAATAGTTGTTCACTTATCACAAAAATGCACTTATACTGAAAAATATGAAAGATTGTGTCAAATGGGCAATAATTGCGCCTGGAAATATTGCCGGCAGTATGGCTAAAGCCATGAATGGTGTTGCTAAATCGAATGAACCGATTGCAAAAAAAATCAAATTATATGCAGTTGCAAGCCGTCAGGCTGATAAAGCAAAAGAGTTTGCTGATAAATGGAATTTTGAAAAATCATATGGCTCATACGAAGAATTATTAAATGATTCTGAAGTCGATGCTGTTTATATTTCAAATCCGCATGCTTTTCATTTTGATTCTGTCATAGCGTCGCTGAATGCAGGTAAAAATGTGCTTTGCGAAAAACCTGCTGGATGCAGTCGTTCTCAATTAGATGAAATGATTAATCTTGCAAAAGAGAAAAATCTTTTTTTTATGGAAGCTATGTGGACTGCGTTTAATCCTTGTATTGCAAAGATTAAAGAATGCATAAAATCTGGAATCATAGGCGAATTAAAGCACATAGATTCACGTTTCTGCAACCGCATTGCATATAACCCAAAAGACCGCCTTTATGCGCCTGAACTTGCCGGTGGTGCACTGCTTGATCTTGGCATTTATAACATTTATTTTGCGATGATGATAAATGATTTTTCGCCTGTTGCTGAAAGAAGCTCAATTGTACGCATGTTAAAAGGTGTTGACGCATGGAACAGCGTAAATTTAGTTTTTGAAAATGGAATTACTACAAGTTTTCAAAGTGCAGCAGACATGAGTGCGGCAAGTGATACACATGATGCAATAATTTTTGGAACAAAAGGCTATATAAAAGTTGAAAATTTCTTTTTGGCACAGACCGCAGAAGTTCATCTTTTTAAATCAGAATCTGGCAATGAAAATAAAATTATTCAAAAAATAAAAGTTCCGTTTATGACGAACGGATATGAGTATGAATTGATGCATGCAACAGAATGTATTCTTGCCGGCAAAACTGAAAGTTCCGTACACACATGGAAAAAATCGCAGGATTTGTGTGAAATTATGGACAATCTTAGAAAAGACTGGAACATGAAATATCCTTGGGAGAAATAAAATGGAATATTCGGCAAATTCAGAGAGAATTACACGCGATTTTTTTGATTCTCTTTTGATTGAACCGCGTTATCTTGATTCTGGTTTGGCTTCGACAAAGCTTAATCTTTTTGGCAAAACATTTGATACACCGATTATGACAGCTGCTTTGTCTCATCTTGAAAACACAGCTAAAAACGGCATGGTGCTGTATGCAGAAGCTGCCAAAAAAGCAAATGCTGTTCATTGGGTGGGAATGGGTGAAGACAAAGAGCTTGAATCAATTGTTGCAACCGGAGCGTCAGCAATAAAAATTATAAAACCGCATGCAGATAATAAAGAAGTTTTTCGTAAAATTGAACATGCCGTAAATGCCGGCTGTTTTGCAGTCGGCATGGATATTGACCATGCGTTTAATGGAGAAGGCGGCTTTGATAATGTATTTGGGCTTCCTATGAAAGCAAAATCAACGGAAGAAATGCGTGACTTTGTTCAGGCTGCAAAAGTTCCGTTTGTTGCAAAAGGTGTTTTAAGCCCAAAAGATGCAGAAAAATGTTTGAAAGCAGGCTGCAAAGGTATTGTTCTTTCGCACCACCATGGAATTATGAATTATTCTGTGCCGCCTTTGATGGTGATTGGTGAAATTTTGAAAGCTGTAGGCAAAGATGCGGCTGTTTTTGTAGATTGCGGCATTGAAAACGGCATGGACGTTTACAAATGTCTTGCTCTTGGCGCAACTGCTGTTTCTGTCGGCCGTCATCTTATGCCGCTTCTTGCAAAAGGTTCAGATGCTGTTGCAGACCGCATAAAGCAAATGAATGCTGAACTTTGCACGGTAATGTCGCGTACAGGAATTTTGTCTTTGTCAGAAATGGATTCTTCTGTAATTCATAGAAGGACTTTTTGATTTTGCATATTTTCAGTTGAAAAATTGAGCTTTTGTTTTAAGGAAGGTTGGAATGTATCTTGGTGTTTCATCTGCGTTGAAACATAAAACGCCTGAAGAATGGGCTTCTAAACATGCTGCACTTGGCTTAAAATCTGTTGTTTTTCCTGTTGATTATCTTGCAGGAGAAGAAAAAGTCTTGGCTTATAAAAAAGCTGCTGATGATGCCGGTCTTTTGATTGCAGAAGTTGGTGTCTGGCGGAACACACTGGCTAAAGATTTATGCGAGAGGCAAAAATGGATTGATTATGCAGTAAATCAATTGAAAATGGCCGACAGAATTGGTGCAAGATGCTGTGTTAATGTTGTCGGCACTCCTTATGGACCTCGCTGGGACGGCGGCTATAAAGACAATTTCAGCGAAGAATTGTGGAAAATGGCTGTAAAAATGATTCAGCAGATTATTGATGAAGCAAAGCCCTTAAATACAAAATTCAGCATAGAATCAATGCCGTGGATGATTCCAAGCAGCCCTGATGAATATGTAAAATTGATGAATGATGTTAACCGAAAGGAATTTGGTGCGCATCTTGATGTTGTAAACATGATTACATCGCCAAAACGATATTTTTTTAATGATGAATTTTTGAAAGAATGTTTCAGCAAATTAAAAGGAGAAATCTGCAGCTGTCATTTGAAAGATGTGAGGCTAAAAGAAGAGTACACGTTTCAGCTTGAAGAATGTGCCTGCGGAAAAGGCAATTTGAATATTGAATTGTTTGCTGAACTTGCATCAGATTGTGACCCGAAAATGCCGATGATAATTGAACATTTAACTTCTGATGAAGAATATGTTGAAAGTGTCGAATATGTAAAAAAGCGGTTAAAAATATAGGGGCTTATTTGATAAATGCTAAAGCCTGTTATATGTGGCTTGACGATGTTTGTGATAAACTGTAAAAAGTCAAAATAAATATTTTTAATTGCTGGAAATTCAGTTTATATTTTTTTCAATTTTAGGAGGATTTATGGAAATCTCAAAAGGAAAAATTATTCTGTTTGTTGTTGTTGTGTATTTTGCCATTATGGGCATTAAAAACACAAACAAAGACAAATCGTTAAATGCAGACCTTTTAAAAGAAGTTACAGTTGTAAGCGATGGCAAAATTAATCCTGCAAATGACGGAAAACTTGTTCTTGTTGCTGGCAAAATCAGTTTTGACGGTTCAATTATTTTTGAAGAACTTGATGAAGGCTTTAACAGTTTTAAAGTAACAAGAAAAGTCAAAGATTTTGTTACATATGAAAGAGAAAATGGCAAAAAGGGCTATGAATGGAAAGAAAGGACAGAAGCAGATCCGAATGCATCTGAGCTGATTGATTTTGTATATTCAACAGAAAAAACTTTAACGCCGAATGTAGGCGAATTTGTTCTTGATGATTTTGGTTTGAGTCTTGTAAAAACAAATCAATATTTTAATAAACAGGAATCAATTTGCGGCTTAAAATGGACAGGTTTGAATTATGGCAACCCGGCGCATAAAGATGAAGATGAAGTTGGTGATGTTAATATAAGTTATGATTTTTATGATGTTGATGCACATCCTTATCTTTCTGTTCTGGCTGTACAGTCTGGAAATACATTTAAACCATATGTCGTTGGAAAAAAACAGCAGGTTTATAATGTTTACCCTGAAAAAATTGATACAGTTGAAAAACTTAAAGAGCAGCTTGCATTGCAGGTAAAATCGAATACACGCGGAAAGATTCTTTTTATTTTGCTTATTGTTGCCGTTGGTGCTTTGCTTATTGTTGATTCTAAGAAAAATTCTGGAAAAAGCGAAAGTAAACCGAAACAGGAAACAGAAAATAAATAGCAACGAAACTAAATATAGCTTGTGTTTTGCGTCTTTTGTGGACGCTCAATAATTGAAAAGCACATCTGAATTCAACAGAAAATGATTGAATTTGGGTGTGCTTTTTTTGTTTTTATGCCGGCAACAGCACAAAATATGGTTAAAAAATTATGATAAATTGTCAAATAAACTTGACAGAGAACAAAATGTAAGATATATTTGACATAAAGACATGCAAACAGAGTGCACGGTTTAAGCTGTCTTGATTTCCGTTTGTGCGGATTTTAACAGGAGTATGAAAATGAATAAATCAATTGGATTTTGTATTGGTCTGGTTTCAGGAATTGTTGCCGTGATGCTTGTATCAGTTTTTGCTAGAAAGCTGGCAAAAAAACATTCAAAATCTTGCAAAGAATTTGATGAACGACAGACTATTGCCAGAGGCAAATCTTGGCGGACAGGTTTTATAGCATTTATTGTAATGAATTTAATTTTGACATTACTTGAATTAGCGGATGTACATTTTGCGGAGCCTGCATTTTTGTTTCTTATTGAAACTCTTATAGCTGTTATGGCATTTGTAATTGATGCAGTTTTCAGGGATGCATATTTCAAAGTTGGCGAATCTAAAAATGTCTGGTGGTTTGTTCCCTTTGGACTTGTGTATGTCGCTTTAGGATTTATTAATTGCAAAGATAAATTTTTGACAGATAATGGACTGCTTTCTACTTATTCCATTATATTTTGTTCTGGTTTTATGTTTCTGATTGTTTTTGTCTGCATTTGCATAAAGAAAATTATGGACAAAAAATCTGAAAAAGAAGAGGGCGAAAATGAATAATACGATGTCGTTTGCATTTTCAGTTTTAGTTGCGGTTCTGCTTGTCGTTTTTGTACTTATTTATAATAAAAAGACAAAAAATGGTGGTGCAGACGAGCGTCAGCAGATTGCTCAAGGAAAAGCTTATTGCTGCGGCTTTTTTACAATGATTATTTTGAATTTTTTGAGCAATCAGGCTGCATTATGTTTCAAATTGGAATTTAATTCAGCTGTATTATTTTTGATTTCGATATTGGGCGGCGGTTTTGCATTTTTGTTGGTCTGCTTATGGAAAGATGCGCTTATAACAAGAATTGAAACAAAAAAACTGTGGTCTGTGCTTGTTGTCGTGTGGATTGCTGCAGTCAGTTTATATGTTTTCCGCTGGCTTAAAACTTCAAAAATTGAATATATGCTTGTTTTTGTTTGTTGTTTTGCAGAACTTGTTGTACTTTGCATCAATTTGCTTATCAAAACTGGTATAGATAAAAACCAGAAAACAAAGGAGCTGACTTGTGAATAGTTTGCTTGCAGTCGATGTTTTTATTATTCAGATAAATACCAGATGCTGAAAGTTGAAGAGGTGTCGAAATGAAAAACTTAAAATTAAAGGCTGCCCGTGCTTTAAAAGATTTGTCCCAGGAAGATCTGGCAAATAAAGTTAATGTTAGCCGACAGACTATAAATGCAATTGAAAAAGGCGATTATAATCCGTCAATCAATTTATGCATTGCAATCTGCAAAGTTTTAGACCAGAAACTCGACGATTTATTCTGGCCGGAAGATTAATTTGCATAAAATGTTGGCGTGTTATAGAATGAAAGCATCTTGAAATTCTAAGAATTTCAGGATGCTTGTTTAAAAATTAAAGTTTGCTGTAATTTTGTTTTCAAAAGGAAGAGTTTATGGATAATTTTGTTTATGACACACCGACAAAAGTCTATTTTGGAAAAGACGAAGAAAAAAAAGTCGGAAAAATAATCAAAGAATTTGGTGCAAAAAAAGTACTGATTCACTATGGCGGACAGTCTGCAAAGAAAAGCGGTTTGCTTGATCGTGTTAAATCTTATCTTGAAGAAGAAAAAATTGATTTTGTTGAGCTTGGTGGCGTTGTCGCAAACCCCGAATTAAGTCTTGTGCGCAAAGGAATTGAACTTTGCAAACGCGAAGGTGTTGATTTTATTCTGGCTGTTGGCGGCGGTTCGGTTTTAGATTCATCAAAAGACATTGCAAATGGTGTCGCAAATCCAGATGTTGATGTCTGGGAATTTTCAATGGGAACTGCTGCTCCAAAAAAGACAATGCCAAAAGGTGCTATTCTTACACTTGCTGCTGCAGGTTCAGAAATGTCCAATTCATGCGTAATAACAAATGCCGAAACAAAATCAAAGCGCGGTTACGGAAGCCCGTGCAACCGTATGAATTTTGCAATTGAAAATCCTGAACTTACATATACTGTTGATGCTTATCAGACAGCGTGTGGTGCGGTTGACATTGCCATGCACACCATTGAACGTTATTTTTGTCTTGGCGAAAACACATATCTGACAGATGCTGTTGCAGAAGCTGTTATTAAAAGCGCAATAAAAGCCGGTTCAGATGCAATTAAAAATCCAAAAGATTATGCTGCACGTGCAAATATGATGTGGGCGTCATCTCTTGCACACAATGGTCTTACTCAATGCGGCAGAACTTTTCAGCTGACAGTTCATCAGTTTGAACATGAAGTTTCTGGTCTTTATCCAAAAGTTGCACATGGCGCAGGTCTTGCAGCTTTGTGGTGCAGCTGGGCACGTTATGTTTATCCGTCTTGTATTCAGCGGTTTTTGCAGTATGCACATAATGTATGGAATCTTGATATTGATTTTGAACATCCTGAAAATACTGTCAACAAGGCAATTGATATGCAGGAAGATTATTATCGTTCAATCGGAATGCCAGTGTGTTTAAGTGAATTGGGCGTAAAGGAAAAAGATCTTGAAGTTCTTGCTCTTGCATGCAGCCGGAATAAAACGCGCATTTTAGACGGCTATAAAAAGCTTGGCTTTGATGAAATGCTCGATATTTACAGAATGGCTTTATAGACATTCTGTGAGAATTATTGAAATAATATTTTGTGCTTGTTTATGCCGGGGAAAATGCCCCGTTTTTTTTATTCAGGTCATTTTAATCAGCGGAAAATTTCAGTATATATTAGAATTAATTCCATAAATGACGACAATTTTTCAAAAATATGATATAAGAACAGGTCGATTCCTGCAAAAAAAATGACATTGAAATGTTTTTGCAATTTTGTACTTTCAGTTTTTCAGATTGAAAAGTACTGGGTTTTCTAAAAATTACTTGTGTTCTGGAGATTTAATGCCCAAACTTCTTTTTGCACCAATGGCTACGCTTTCGCATGAAGCAATGCGCCGTTTAATTGAACATTATTCACCAAATGCTTGCGATGAATATTATACAGAGATGATACAAGCTACAACGTTTATTGGCGGTGGCAAATTCGAACAGTTTTATGTCAGACCCGGACCAGCTCCAGAAAGAGTTGTGTGGCAGTTGACCTGCGGAAAAGCTGAGCCGATGGCAGAAGCTGCAAAAATTATCGGTGCGCTTGGTGGCATTGGCATTGACATAAATATGGGCTGCTGTGCACCAGAGATTGTGCGACAAGGTGCTGGCATTGCATGGATGCTGAAAGATAATGCTGAAACGCAGCAGATGCTGAGAATGGTTCGAAATGCTGTGCCTTTGAATATGCGCTTAAGTGTAAAAATGCGTCTTGGCGATGAAGATTATAATATGAAAAAATTGTGCAATTTTGTGGACATGCTTGTTTCAGAGGGTGTTCCGCAGATTGTGCTTCATCCAAGAACAAAAAAGGCAAAATTTAAAAGACCTCCGCATTGGAATGATGCAGAAACACTTTTTGAATATGTTCAAAAGAAATATGATAAAAAAATCAGCTGCTGCATAAACGGCGATATTGTTGATTTTGAAAGTTTGAATAATGTTCAAAAATTTGTGCCGTTGTCTGATGGTTTTATGATAGGACGTGCTGCTGTTCAAAAACCGTGGCTGTTTGGTGTTCTTTCGCAGAAACTTCAAGGCATCATTCCGGAAGAAAAATCTGAACAGACTGTCGACAGTATGGAACTTGTAAAAGAATTTCTTGTAAATCTCAAGGAATGCCAGCCTGAAGATTTCTGGATGACTCGTGCAGCCCGTTTTTTTGCATATTTTTGCAATAATTTTGGTTTTGCACATTATCTTTTTACACAGATTAATAATGCAAAAGATTTAGATGGAATGGAACAGGCTTTTTCAGCATATCTTGAGAAAATGCCTGGAGAAAGATTTTTGAATATCTACAAATAAAAATAATAAAAGCTTCTGAATTGTAATTTTTGAAAACTTCGCTATTGAGCAGCTGGCGTCTGTGCCGGGAAAGCGTTCGTTTTAGATATTTTAAAAACGTTTGCCAAACATTGCTATTGTGGCTAAAATGCTTTTATGGATTTATTTGACCAACAGAAAAACGATTCGCATCAGCCTTTGGCTGCAAGAATGAGACCTAGAACACTCGATGAATTTATTGGACAGGATCATATTGTCGGCAAAGGGCGGCTGCTGCGACGTGCAATTATGGCAGATCAGTTGACATCTGTAATTTTTTATGGTCCGCCAGGAACAGGAAAAACAACATTAGCCCGTGTCATTGCAAATCATACAAAAAGTAATTTTCTCACTTTAAATGCAGTTCTTACAGGTGTGCAGAATATACGCGATTCAATAAAAGCCGCAGATGAACAGCATCGGCTTTATGGACGCAGAACAATTCTTTTTGTTGATGAAGTTCACAGATGGAACAAGAGCCAGCAGGATGCACTTTTGCCATGGGTCGAAAATGGAACGATTATTCTTATTGGTGCAACAACCGAAAATCCTTTTTTTGAAGTCAATAAGGCACTTGTAAGCCGCAGTCGTGTTTTTCAGCTTAAACCGCTTACAAATACAGATTTGATGAATGCGGCAACCAGTGCAATAAAAGATAAAGAGCGTGGATATGGCCGCTGGAACGTTAGATTTGAAGAAGGTGCGCTTGAGCATCTTGTGGAAACAGCTAATGGAGATGCCAGAAGCTTGTTGAATGCACTGGAACTTGCGGTTGAAACAACACCTGCAGAATGGAAGCCTGATGCTGTTCCTTGTGTTCCGCCAGAAAATTCTGAAATATACATAAGTAAAGAAACTGCAGAAGAAAGCATTCAGCGGAAAGTTGTGCTTTACGACCGTGACGGTGACTATCATTATGATATTATCAGTGCTTTTATAAAAAGCCTTCGTGGAAGAGATCCTGACGCGGCGCTTTACTGGATGGCACGAATGATGAGTGCAGGAGAAGATCCTCATTTTATTTTCAGGCGTATGCTTATTTCTGCGTGTGAAGATACTGGACTTGCAGACCCGAATGCGATTGGTGTTGTTGAATCTTGTGCTGCTGCTTTTGACCGGATAGGTTTGCCGGAAGGTCAGTATATGCTGACACAGGCTGCACTATATCTTGCTACTGCGCCGAAATCGAACAGTGCAATGGCATATTTTGATGCACATCGAGCTGTTATGGCAGAAGATGCAGAAGTTCCGAATCATCTGCGTGATGCAAGCCGTGACAGCGAAGGGTTCGGACATGGAGCCGGCTATTTATATCCGCATGCATATCGGGATCATTGGGTTGCACAGCAATATTTGCCTGACGGACTTGATGGTCGTGTTTTTTATAACCCGTCTGATCAGGGGTACGAAAAAACAATTCAAGCCGAAGTACTGTCACGAAGAGAACTTCAAATTGCAGTTTTAATTGAAGATTCTCAAGCTGAAATGGAAATGGTAAACCCGATTGATAACTGGTGGCATGCAGAAAGATTAAAGCATGGTGTCGTAAAAACAGGCGAAAGCCTGACATTTACGCCTGAGAATAAAAAACTTGCACAATGGCAAAAACGTACAGATGAAGGCCGTGCAGAATATCTACTTGAACTGCGTAACAGTTTCTTGGATTATGCAAAACTTTTGCGGCATAGCAGAAGTGTTGTGCTAAATGCAGATGACGGGCTTTTTGTCTGGGAAACGCTGCGCAGAAGTCCTGAGGGGTTTGCTGGTGGATTGTGCCGGACTCAAAAAGGAAAAGAAATTCTTGCACAGTATGCATCAACTCTTGCAGAAATTGACCGGCCGGTTATTGCAACAAAATGGTCTGATTTTGGTGATGTAACATTCGATTATGTTTTGTGCAGAAATCCGTTTATTTCAAGAGAATCAATGAAAAGTTTTCTTTCTGAATGGAAAAACCGCATTCTTGAAAAGAAGCAGTTTTCAAATTCGTCTGAAACTGATTCAAAAAGCGAAATGTTTCCTTCATTTGCAGAAGACTGCAAATTATGTTTCGTTCAGAAAATTCCACAAAAAGGCGAGCGGGTTAGTGCAGCTGTTCTGCGCCATCTAGATGTAACGCATCAGAAAATTGATGAAAGTACAAAAAAAGCATTTGATGTTTTTGCAGAAGCAGAAGAAGCTTTTTTCAATCAAAGTTCAAATGCACTTTTTGACTGGAATGAAGAAACAATTGCACAAATTGCAGCAGAATTATCATTTAATGAAACACATTTAAGCAGGTTGCTCGTTTCAAAACGTTTGATAACAAAAGATGATGTTTCACTTTGGTTTTCAGAAAATTCTGAGTATGGGCGTTTTATAGCAGAAAAAATGGCAGAAGCAGAGTTAAAAAAAGTTCAGGCTGTGCTTGATACTTTTGCTGCCAGAAGAGTATCAGTTGACTGGCAGCAGACTGTATCGTATTTTATTTTGCATAAATGAAAATCCTGGCAGAAATTCAATTCTTGCTTAATTTCTGCCAGGATTTTTGATTACGGTTTACACCTTGCACATGGTGTATAACCTTTTTCCAAAGCTTCCTGTTCATCAATTGGAATTACTTCTTTTGCTTTGTTCAATGTGCTGCAATTTTGCGTGTGGTACTTTGTTCCAGAATTTGTAACATAAACAGTTTTTGCAGCATTTTGTGCATAAATTGCTGCTGAAATTATCAGCGCCAGTGCAGCTAATACTGCAATTTTCTTTGGTTTGTTTTTCATAAAAACTCCTGAAAAAATATAATTTAGTTTTCCGAAGACAAATTTAATGCAACGATTAACCTGCAGTTTTTCCTGCGATGCCTTCGGTTTACATATGTATATATCTAGATAAAATTTAAATTTTGGTGTGTTTTGATAAAAAAAATTGTAAAAAAAATCTTGAAAAATGCTTTTAAGATGAAATTATGTGAACGAAAC
>JAKSTS010000041.1 GCA_024402455.1 Treponemataceae bacterium | reverse complement strand
AAACGTGGAATAAACGGTGCACAAGCAGCACAGCTTTTATTAAAAGCAAATAACATAACAGATGTCCGCATTGAACATGTTTCCGGCAGTTTGACCGACCACTATGCACCTACACAAAAAGTTTTAAGACTTTCAGATTCTGTATATTCAAAAACTTCAATTGCAGCAATTGGCGTTGCAGCACACGAAACAGGACACGCAATTCAACATGCACGCGGCTATGCACCGCTCTGGCTTAGAAGCGCAATTGTTCCGGTTGCAAATTTTGGTTCACGGTTCGGACCGCTGCTTGCCTGTTTAGGTCTCGGCATCGGTTACGGCAACACTTCTTCTGGAATCGGCTGGCTTTTAGTTGAAATTGGCATCCTGCTTTTTGGCTGCTCTGTGCTATTTTCGCTTGTTACGCTTCCTGTAGAGTTCAATGCTTCAAGAAGAGCAATCAAAATACTGCGCCAGACGAACACCTTAGACGAAGCTGAATTAAAAGCCACCAAAAAAGTGCTCTCTGCCGCAGCAATGACTTATGTTGCTTCTGCATTAACTGCAATTGCATCATTCTTACGTCTTGTTTTTATAGCCAAAAACCGCAGGGACTAAAGCAATAAATCTGAAACTGCTCAAAAATACTGAATAATACGCTAAATTCTGCATAAAATTTGGATTAACGCAGGATTTAGCGTAAAAAGACTACAAACCAGACAAAATTCAGAATAAACTCAATGTATTTTTAAAGATCAAAAACAAACATTGGAGCAAAAATGATTAAAATAATGTTTGTCTGCCACGGCAATATCTGCCGTTCAACAATGGCAGAATTTGTAATGAAAGACCTTGTAAGACAGGCCGGAAGAGAAGATGAATTTTTAATTAATTCGAGTGCAACAAGCCGCGAAGAAATTGGAAATGACATTCATTACGGAACAAGACAGAAACTTCGCGAAATGCGCGTTCCTTTTGAGAGGCGAGCGGCAGTTCAATTAACGGAAGCCGACTGCAGAGAATATGACTATGTAATCGGAATGGACTATGCAAACATTCGGAACATTCTGCGGATTGGCGGAGAATATGCAGAAAACAAGACACATCTGCTGCTTGAATTTGCACCGGCTTCGTACAAAGGCGGAATTTCAAGCATGTACGGCAGCACAAAAGAAATTGACGACCCGTGGTATACAGGAAATTTTGACCAGACATATAATGATGTTCTTGCCGGCTGCATCGGTTTATTGGCAAAACTATAAAACAAACCGATATTTTAATTGATTATATTGAAAGAAATTAACTATATAGTCTGAATGTCGAGTTATGAAATCCATAGTTGTTCTTGCACTGACAAAACCATAAAAACAATCTGTCAGTCCGAATTTGTCAGCATTCGGCGGATTTCAACACGAAATCTCTTAATACAAGGGGATGCTGAAATAAATTCAGCATGACAAAATAAATTTTACATCGCTTGTATAAAACTCGACTTTTGGGCTATATACAAATACTGCTTTATTTTTTCCAGAAAGACGGAGAAAAGAACAAAAGCAAAGTATAAAGCTCAAGGCGACCGGCAAGCATGGCAAAGCTGTACCACCATTTTACAAAAGGCGCCAGAAAACCGTAATTTTGCGAAGGACCAATCATTCCAAACCCTGGACCGATGTTGCCAACCATTGCAAGACCGCCTGTAAAAGCAGAAAACAAATCAAGACCAAAAAGAGTGCCAATAAAAGTCGAAATAAGAACAAGAAATGCGTACAAAAGCCCAAATGCGGCAACACTAAAAACAAGATCTTTTCTTCCAGGATCATTATTTATTCTTATTGTAAAAACTCCATGCGGATGAAGAATATGACGCATTTCGTTTGAAGCCTGTTTGCCTAAAACTACCCAGCGTATAACTTTAAAGCCGCCGCCAGTTGAACCTGAACAGCCGCCGACGAACATGAGCATAAAAATAACAAACTGTGCAGCCGGAACCCAAAAAGTAAAATCTGCAGTGCCAAAACCTGTTGTTGTTACAATCGAAACAACCTGAAAAGAAGCAAGCCTTGCTGCCAGACAAAAATCGTGATACTGCGGCAAAAGTGAAAAAGTAACAATAAAAATTGAAACTGCAAGCAAAGCAATATAAAACTTGAGTTCTGTATTTTTTACGATTTCTTTAAAGTTGCCTTTAAAAGCTTGAAAATAAAGGCTGAAGTTTATGCCCGAAAGAGCCATGAATATGCAGCAGATCCATTCAATTGCAGATGAATTATATGCGGCAATGCTTGCATTTTTTGTTGCAAAACCGCCGGTTCCAAGCGTTGAAAACGAATACGACAAAGCTTCCCAGAAAGACATGCCGCAGAGCATGAGCAGCAATGTTTCAACCAGCGTCATACCGACATAAATAAACCACAGGATTTTTGCAGTTGTTGCAATTTTCGGCGTTATTTTACCTTTGTCGGGGCCTGTAGTTTCTGCTTTTATAAGTTGAAAACCGCCCACGCCCAAAAGCGGCAGCAAAGCAACAGTAAGCACAACAATTCCCATACCGCCAAGCCAGTGCATCTGCATTCGCCACAAATTTATGCAGTTTGGCAATGCTTCAACATCATTTAAAATAGTTGCGCCGGTTGTTGAAAAGCCAGAAACACTTTCAAAAAATGCATCTGTAAAAGACGAAACCACGCCAGAAAGCAAAAGAGGCACGGCGCCTAAAACACAAGCCATTACCCACGCAACAGCCACAAGAACATAGCCGCTCCGCAAAGACAGTTTTTTTGCATTGTTTTTTTTGCCTGCAAAAAACATAATGGCAGCAAACAAAAAACAAAAAACAAAAGGCCAGACAAAGCTTAAAACAGCCTCTGTTTCACCATAATATAAGCCGCAGGCACAAGGCAAAATAAAAGTCAGAGAAATAATTGCAAGAAGAAATGAAATTAAGCGTAAAACAAGCAGAACCATTTAGTCTCCAAATTTTTCAAGTACACGCTTTGTATCTTTTACGTCAGCAATAAAGACAAGCTTGTCTCCGTCAGAAAGCTGCGTATTGCCGTCTGCAATTGTATAAGCCTCGCCTTTGTTTACAAGCAGAATAAGAAAAGTAACATCTCCGCTCCGCAAATCTTTTAAGAATTTGCCATGCGCTTTTGAATTTTTTGGAAGTTCATATTCGACAGCTTCAAAAGAGCCTTCGGAAAAAGTATGAATGCCCGTAACGCTTTTTCCACGCAAATGGCTCATAATTGTATCAACAACAGCATCTTTTATAGGCACAACGACATCAATTCCAATGTTCCGTGTTATGGCTGCATAAGACGAACTTGTAACAAGACAAATGCTTTTTGAACAGCCCTGTGCTTTAAAATAAGCAGAAGTAACAATATTCAGTTCATGATTACTTGTAGCTGCAATAACAAGGTCAAAATTTGAAAGATTTTCTTCTTCGACAAAGCTTTCATCTGTTATATCTGCATTATAAACAGTTGCTTCTGGGAATCTTGCAGCAGCTTCTTTGGCAAGTTCCCTGTCTTTTTCGATAATTACAAGATTCATGCGCGATTTGAACCGCTTGTCGAAAACCTTTGAAAGAAAACCGGTAGCACCAGATTTTTTCAAAATTCCGTCAGCAACATTTGAACCAACTTTTCCGGCACCAACAAGTGCAACCTTTTTGATTGGTTTCTGCTCTAAATTTCCAGTAAGCTCAAGAAAAACAGGAAGCTGATTTTTTTCAAGCAAAAGCGAAAGCGTATCGCCGGCATAAAGTTTTGTATCGCCTCGCGGCAAAAATGATTCGCCTTCATGTGCCACAACCGTAATCAAAAAGCGGAAAGGCACAAGAGGTTTTATGTCTTGAACAAGAATTCCTTCAAGCTGACTGCCTTTTTCAATATCTACAGACGCAATGGCATAATTTGAATCTTCAAATTCCATAACTTCAGCAGAAGCACCATGTTCATAGGCGGCTACAATGGTTTTTGCAGCTTCTACGTCAGGGTGAACCATAACGTCAATGCCATAAAGCGGCGGTCTTGAAGTATTTTCAAGCCATTTCTGCGCAGCTAAAAGCTTTGAATTTGCATAATAATCATCATTTCTTACACGTGCAATTTTTATTACATCAGGATAAACCGAATCAACAAGAGAACATGTAATCATGTTCAATTCGTCAGACTCCGTAAGAGCAACAAGAGCATCTGCTTTGGCAATGCCGGCAGATTCAAGCGTTTCAAGGTTGTTTCCATTTGCCTGCACTACAAGACAATCTACTCTGTTTGATGTATGACGCACAAT
Organism: Treponemataceae bacterium; assembly: GCA_024402455.1. The sequence continues at coordinate 12,124 of JAKSTS010000041.1, read as the reverse complement.
TTCTTCGTCATTATCAATAAGAACAACGTCATTTTCTTCTGAAACAAGCCGCTTTGCAAGCTGAATGCCTGTAAAACCCGCACCGACAATAATGATTTTCATACTGCTTCAGCGTAACACGAAATGAAATGAGGTGCAAGCAAGAAACGGAAAGTCATTGCTTGAAATTTTACTTTCTTCAATTTAAGGCAGAAAAACACGCTTTCTAATTCATTGTAAAACAACAAATTAATGTCTTTTATCTTTTATGGCATTCCGTACAGCCTAAAATGTGAACATGATGGGCACCGCCTTTTCTTTCAAACATTCTGGCTGTAAGATGACCTTCAACGGGAACATTTTTTTTGCAGACCGGGCAGATGCGCTTTACAGACATTGATTCAGGCGGCACGCAGTGAGGACAACCGTGAATATAGCAGAGGCGGTCGCTTGCATTGCCGCCTTCAAAAACAGATGACTGTATTTTTTCTGCTCCAACGAGGAACGTTCCGCACAAAGGACAACACCCCGGCTGCACACCGTCTGCATATTTCTGCTGACCTGATTTTGACCGATTGTTTTTTGAATTTCTTTTCCGGTTTTTCCGTTTAAATGACAATTTTCCGCTGAAAACCAGCATTAAAAGACAGACTGCAAAAGAAAGCAGTACAAAAATTATAAACATTTGCATAATAATATATTGCGCTATAAATTCACTTGCTTCAAGTAAAAAATAACGCTATAATAATATTGTGTCTGAATTATACATTGTAGCCACACCGATTGGCAATCTTAGCGACATGACTTTTAGGGCAATTGAAACTTTTAAGAAAGTTGATGCAATTGCAGCAGAAGACACTCGCCACACATTGCAGCTTTTGACACATTTTGAAATAAGGAAACCTTTGGTTTCGTGCCGTTCGCAGAATGAACTTGAAGCGGCACAAAAAATCGTTCAGCTCCTTGAAGAAGGAAAAAATGTAGCTTATGCAAGCGATGCCGGAACGCCGGGAATAAGTGATCCTGGTGCCGTTTTGGTTGCAGAAGCACGAAAAGCTGGACATACGGTCATTCCAATTCCGGGTGCGTCTGCTTTTGCTTCGCTTTTAAGCTTGGCCGGCATTGCAGGAAAAACCGTAATATTTGAGGGTTTTCTTTCACCCAAACCTGGAAGGCGCCGCGCTCGTCTGAAAGAGCTGATTGAAACAAAAGATTCGTTTATTTTGTACGAATCTCCGTTCCGAATAGTTAAGCTTTTGTCAGATATTGCCGAAATTAATAATGAGCGTCGTATTGTTATTGGGCGGGAACTTACCAAGCTTCATGAAGAAATTCTTGAGGGAACAGCTGGCGAGCTTCGGGATAATTTTTCCGCGCGGAGTAAGATTTTAGGCGAGTTTTCGGTTTTTGTTGCTGGAGAAAAAAAACTGAAAAAAACTGAAAATGATGCCGATATTTATTTAGAGGAATAAGGTAGGTTTTTATGGTAATTAATCGACTTGATGGCATTAATCCGCTGCAAGATACGCAGAATGCGCAGAAGTCACAGAATAGAAATTCTGTACGCGATATTAGAGATTCCATAAATCTTTCAGACGAAGCAAGAGAGCTTTCAGAAGCTTACTACGCTTCTGAAGTTGCAAAAGAAACTCCAGACGTACGCGCAGATAAAATTGCAGAAATTAAAGAAAAGATTAAGGATCCGTCGTATATCAACGAAGCCGTTGTTAATACTGTCGCAAATAGAATTATGGATGCATACGGCATCTAAGCAGCATTTCTGCTGTTGACGTGTGCTATTTAAAAGGCGGATTTTCTATCCGCCTTTTTTTTTCTAGCTTTCAGAAGGAATTATATGAACGATTTGTCTTTCAAGGTTGCTCCACACATACTTTTGGGCAATCAAACATCTTCAAGACTCGGAGCACTTGCATCTCCATTAGCATCAAGATATTTATTGGTTTTGGATCCTGCTACAAAAGAAACAAAAGCAAAGGAAAAACTTACACAAGTTCTTTCTGAAAGCAAAATTGATTTTATAGTTTACGAAGACATGCCAAATGACCCGACAACAGAAACTTTGGCACAAGTTCTTAAACTTTCTCAGGGTGCACATATTCAAGGTGTAATTGCCTGTGGCGGCGAAAAAGCCCTGAATCTTGGTCGTGGCGTAGCTTCACTTTTCAATGAAGACAAACCTTTGTATGACTTTGTTGATGGAGATATTTCACACAAAGAGCCTCTTCCTCTTATCTGTATTCCAACATCAATCCGGGACACTTTCCTTTTTTATGAACGATGCGCAATTATTGATGCACGCTCAAATCAATTCAGACTTCTGAAAGTTCAGGAAGGTTTGACAAAAGAAATAATTTTTGATGTTTCTTTAGGTGCAACACTTACAAAAAATCAGATTTCTTCTATTTCGCTCAATCTTTTGTGCCTTGCTTTCGAAACATATTTTTCAAACCGTTCAAGCTTTTTCTCAGATGCAATTGCAGAGAAAATTTTTGAACTGATGGCTCCGGCTGACAATTTAACAGATCCGCTTGCTTCGCCTGAAACAGTTGACGAATCTCTTTTACAATGCGGTTGCATGGCAGCTTTGGCAGCTTCTCTTTCTGCACCAGGACCAATTACCGCACTTGCTTTTGCAACATATTCAAGATACAAAGTTTCGCGTTCTTTGCTTTCAGCAATTCTTCTGCCGTATCTTATTGAAGAAGCCGTTTTCTCAAGCGACAAAATCTTAAAAGCAGCAAAACTTCTCGGCGCATGCGGCAATAATGCCACACCAGAAGAAGCAGCAGATTTGCTCGCTGAAAACATCCGCGGACGCATTGCCCGTGCTGGACTTCCAGCCCGATTAAAGGAACTGTCTGTTTCAATTGAACAGATAGCAGCTTCTGTAAATGATGCAATGCAGCTTGATTTTATACCATTTTATGCAAAACCTGTTACAGCAGACAGCCTTTTCAATCTGGTAAAACAAGCTTACTAAAAAATGATTTCACCGGAAAAACTTTTTCAAATAGAAGGCGGACAGCGCAGGCGGAAACTTGCGCTGTGTTTTGGTGCGCTTGAACGCGACATTGCAGGCACCGCCGAAGACGGCTGCGTTTATGACATTACAAGCATGCCGCGCGAAGAATATACTAAAAAACTTGCTGCGGTTCTTTTGACAGACCCGCAGCTCAGCGCAGACGCAAAAAATGAAATTGAAGCCTTAATAAAAGCAGAACCGTTTGACGAGCGTCGTCTGTGCAACACGGCAAGGAATCATCTTCTTGCCGTTATTGGAACACTGCCTGCAGAATGGGATCTTGTTATTGCGCCGCACAATGCACCAAGAGATGAAAACGGTGCGCTTTTAGCCCGAAACTTTTTTGAAAGCGTTCAAGTTTACGCAGAAGACATACGTTCACCGTTTAATTTGGGTTCAATCTTTAGAAGTGCAGAAGCTTTTGGCGCAGAAAAAGTCCTTTTGTCGCCTTTCTGCACAGATCCAAATCACCCGCGTGCAATCCGTTCTGCAATGGGCTGCATTGAATCAATTCCATGGGAACGCACGTCTTTAGACGATTTAAACCCGAATATTCCGGTTTTTGCACTAGAAACAGGCGGAACGCCTTTAGAAGATTTTGTTTTTCCTAAAAAAGGCATTGTCATTATCGGATCAGAAGAACTTGGATGCAGCCCGAAAGCACTTGAAAAAGCAACTTATGGGCGCGTTACAATTCCAATGACAGGCATAAAAGCTTCTCTTAACGTCGGCGTTGCTTTTGGCGTTCTGATGAGCGCATGGACACAAAGCCTAAGGCTTGGACAATGCAAATGACGAACCTCAACGCAGAGCGTTCGAGGTATCGTCGTTCTAAAAGGAAATTGCACTCCGGATCCAATACCCTTCATACGACGCAGTGCGTCGGAGTATTGAACCCGTCGGCGCGAATAAACCAAAAACCGACAGTTTTTATAGCCGGAGCCACCAGCATCTTTGGACTTTCGTCTATAAAGGAAGTTTTTAACAGTCTTGGCTTTAACACTTCGTTTGTTGATGCTCCGTTTATGGAACCCTTTCTTTCAGATGAAGAAACCGAAAAAATCGAATTTTTAAAAGAAATAAACATTTCAGACTCAGATTTTATTCTGCCTTTAAGTGAATACTGGATTTCTTACTGCCTGAATAAAAAAGTTTCGCGCACCAGCAGAAAGGCTCTTTTAGCTTCAAGGTCAAAACTCTTTTTAAATCAGACACTACAGGCTGAAAATATCGATGTGCCGCAGTTTTTTAACACAAAAGAAGAAGCATTTAAAGCACTTCAATCAGGCAAATCATTAATCATCAAGCCCGAAGGCCTTCATTCAGGCTATGGCGTTGAAATATTAAAAGACCCGGATATGGAACTTTTAGAAAAATATTTTCTGCAGGCCAGCACTTTGAAAAACAAAGTAATGCGCATCATGCAAATTGAAAACAAAGGCGCGCTTTTTTCGGAATATGTTGAAGGAACAGAATACAGCGCTGACTGTTTCTGGCTATGTGGAAAAATGAGTCTTGTGCGCCTGTGCAGAAAAAACATCGTCAATATTAAAAACAAACCATGCACGGCATGCATTCAGCTTGTAAAGCCGGAAGAACAGGTTGTCTATGCTCTGCAAAACTGGATGAATGCGCTTTTTGAAAAAACAGACATTTCATTTGCACAGTTCGATTTTATAATTGAAGAAAAAACAAAGCGAATCCTTCCGATTGATTTTGCAACAAGAATCGGCGGAGGAATGACAGAACTTTTAAAAGAACTGCCGTTCAATGCCTATAGCGAAGCTGTTAAAAATGCAAAAGAAAATGAAACAAACAGGCTTTCTGCAAAAAGCTTTCTCAGCATTTTTGATGACGAACCCGATAACAGCCTATACACACAGCTTAATTACCTTTCAACAAAAAGCGGTTATATAATCAACGATAATTATCCGCTTTACGGTAAAAATCAAAGCAGAAAAATCATTTACAAACATAAAGGCGATTTTGCAATTTCAAACCCGTCAAGCGTGCAGAGCCGGCTTGCAATTGTGCTTGCAAAGCTGAAACAGTCTGAAATAACAGATGAACTTATTGATTCTCTTCTTTTAGGCGAACCTTTCATCGGCGAAAAATAAACAAACGGCTGCAACAAACAGCAGCTTTCTTGCACAGTTTTCCACATATGCATAAAAAAAGGGACGCCCAAAAAGATTAAATTCTATGTCATTCCGGACTTGATCCGGAATCTAACACACTATATGAAGCATAGATGCTGAAATAAATTCAGCATGACAGAACTTATTGGACATCCCTTTTTTGAAAAAGCTTTAAGGCTTTTTATTTTGTCATCAGTTTATTGATGCGCTTTACAAAGTCTGCCGGGTCTTTAAGTTCGCCACCAGAAACAAGCAGAGCCTGATCAAGCAGAACATTTGAAACATCTGCAATATATTCTTCGTCAGAAGAGGCTTTTAACGCAGCAACAAGTGCATGGTCGCCGTTAACTTCAAGAATTGGTTTTACTTCGCCCATTGTCGGCTGTCCCATTGCTTTCATCATGCGTTCAAGCTGAAGAGACGGGTCGTTTTCGTCAACAACAATGCAAGAAGGAGAATCTGACAGACGTTTTGAAAGAACAACATCTTTTACGCGGTCGCCCAATGCTTTTTTGATTTTTTCAACAACAGGTTTGAATTCTTCAGCTTTTTTCTCTGCTTCTGCTTTGTCAACGCCAAGTTCTTCATCGCTTCCGGCACGGTTTACAGCCTTAAGGTCAAAATCTTTATATTTGTTCAAAGATGGAATAACGATATCATCGATTTCGTCTGCCATGATGAGGACTTCAAAACCTTTTGATTTATATGCTTCGAGAAGCGGAGAAGAACGAAGCTGTTTTTCGTCTGTACCGGTAATATAATAAATTGCTTTCTGTTCAGGCTTCATGCGCTGAACATAGTCTGCAAAGCTTGTCCATTTATCGTCGCCGGTGCCTTCTTCAGCTGTGCTCTTAAAGCGGATAAGGTCTGCAATTTCTTCTCTGTTTGCAAAATCTGAATAAAGACCCTCTTTTAACGGACGGTTATATTGAGCAATAAACTTGTTCCACTGTTTTTTGCCTTCATCATCAGTTTTTTCTGAAAGTTTTTTGAATTCACCGAGAAGTTTTTTTACAGAAGAAGTCTTGATGTTTGTCAAAATACGGTTCTGCTGCAAAATTTCACGGCTTACGTTAAGTGGCAAGTCTTCGCTGTCAATAATTCCTCTTACAAAACGCAAATAAGACGGCAAAAGCTCTTTGTCATCATCTGTAATAAATACACGCTTTACATAAAGCTTTACGCCGCTCTTATAATCAGCCTGATACATATCAAAAGGAGCTGTTTCTGGAACATAGAACAATGTTGTATATTCCTGTGTGCCTTCTGCATGTGTATGAACATACATAAGAGGATCTGCAGTATCGTGCGAAATAGTCTTATAGAAGTTGTTGTAATCTTCAGGCTTTAAATCGCTCTTTGAACGCTGCCACAATGCACTTGCACTGTTAATCTGGTCAACTTTTGATTCTCTTCCTGTTTCTTTGCCTTTGTCGTCATATTGTTTCTGGTCGTAATGAAGGAAAATCGGGAAAGCAATGTGGTCAGAATATCTTTTTACGATTTCTTCAACCTTCCAGCGTGAAGCATAAGAATTATCTTCTTCGTTAAGGAACATTACAACTGCTGTTCCGTGCGAAGCATCAAGACCATATTTTTTTACATTTTCATCATCAAGTGCAACTTCTTCAAGTTCATAAGAATTTGTGCCGTTGCTTGACCATTTACATACAGCTTCTGTTGCAGCTTTGCGGCTGTAAACATCAATTTTTGAAGCAACCATAAAAGCTGAATAAAAACCGACACCAAACTGACCGATTAATGCAGAATCTTTTTTTGCATCTTTTTCGAGCTTTTCAATAAAAGCTTTTGTGCCAGAACGTGCAATTGTACCAAGGTTTGCAACAAGATCATCTTTATTCATGCCGATTCCGGTATCTTTTACAACAAGAATTTTCTTTTCTTCATCAAATGAAATGTCAATCCGCGGGTCAAAATTTACAGATTTATAAGTTTCATCAGAAACTGTAAGATATTTCAATTTGTCCAAAGCATCAGAAGCATTTGAAACAATTTCGCGCAAGAAAATATCTTTGTTTGAATACAATGAATGAATAATAAGTGTCAGAAGCTGGTTTACTTCTGTTTGAAACTGATAAGTTGCCATTTCGCAAATCTCCTAATAACAGCTGCATTTTATCCGCAGTCTTCATAAAGAAAGCTTCTTTTTAAGAACTTTCTTTATCTAAAATACGAATTATTTTGAAAAACGGCAAGATTAATCTTAAAGATTTGAACTTTTCAGTAATATTTTATAAGACCCGTTTTATATATCCTTTCCTTCTTACCCATAACGTGCAAAGTATTGCAAGTTTTCTTATTCTTTATTACATTAAAGGCAGATGTTACGTTTGAGATGACTGTCGGCAATAATTTGCCTAACGGGCCAGACGGCTCCTACCACTACATCGCCAAGTATATCAACCCTAAACATTTTATTTATCTCATTTTTTATGGCTTTGTTTTGTCTGTTTTTGCAGCTTAAACAAAGTCCTGGAGGTTTTATGAACCCACGTGTTAAACGGTATCTTATTGATGCCATGAGTGGAATGGCGCAGGGATTGTTTGCTTCGCTTTTGATTGGAACAATCATCAAAACATTAGGTCAGCAGCTTTTAAGACTTGGAACAAATCCAGTTTTTACATTTCTTGTTGATGCCGGAAATTTTGCTTCGGAAAGTCATGTAGTTGGTGCTGCAATGGCAGTTGGCATTGGTTTTGCAATGAATGTGCCGCAGCTTGTGCTTTTTTGTCTTGCTGCCGTTGGTGCTGCTGCAAATGTTACCGGCGGTGCAGGCGGTCCTCTGGCGGTGCTTTTTATTGCAATAATAAGTGCAGAACTCGGCAGCCTTGTAAGCAAAAAAACTAAAATCGATATTCTTGTAACTCCTTTAGTAACAATCTTGAGCGGAGCACTTCTTACTGTTCTTACAGCTTCTTATATTGGAAAAGCAGCTTCTTCTTTTGGAAACCTCATTGTGTGGGCAACAACTTTACAGCCGTTTTTAATGGGCATGCTTATTTCTGCATTAGTCGGCATTGCTTTGACACTTCCCATCAGTTCTGCTGCAATCTGTGCAGCACTTGGCTTAACAGGTCTTGCAGGCGGTGCTGCTGTTGCAGGCTGTTCAGCACAGATGATTGGTTTTGCAGTAATGAGCTTTAGAGAAAACCGTGTAAGCGGTCTTTTATCACAGGGACTTGGAACTTCCATGCTCCAGATGCCAAACATCATTAAAAACCCGAGAATATGGATTCCGCCGATTTTGACTTCTTTGATTACAGGTCCGATTGCTACATGCATTTTTGGTCTTGAAATGAACGGTGCAGCCGTTTCAAGCGGAATGGGAACTTGTGGTTTTGTCGGTCAAATTGGTGTCATTACAGGCTGGTTCAGCCCAAGCGAAGCTGCCATTAGCCACGGCGCACAAGCCATAAACCCAGGTTTTATCGACTGGTTTGGGCTTCTGCTTGTCTGCTTTATTCTGCCAGCTGTTCTTACTTATGCTTTTGGCTTAATCTTGCGCAAAATAAACTGGATTAAAGACGGAGATTTGACGCTGGAATAAAAGAATGGTTTCTGCATAAATTGGAACACATATTTTGAGTTGATTCTGCGAAAGGCTATCGGCATAGCCGATAGCGGCAAGATTTTGCTTCGCAAAAACTGACAAATCCGCGGAAACAAAACTCGTAGCTATTCGCGCAAGCGAATAGCCTTGTACTGTCAAAGATCTTGCCTGTGTAGCCAAAGCTCATGCCGCTGTCAATATTGCTTAAATATGGGCTTCCAAATGCATCATACTCGTATTGTGCTTTAACGTTGCCGTATTTGTCGGTAACGCTGCGCACAGAACCAAGAATATCTGTACCAAAGTAGCTTGTGTCGCCGTCGGCATTAACTGCTACAGGTTCGCCGTTGCTGTACAAAACATATTCAGCATTCGGGCGGCTGCGTGTTTTTGCAGCTGCTGTTGTGCTTGCATTTGCACCGTCTGCGTTTGCTCCATTTGCACCGTCTTGCGGTTTATCTTCTATATATCTATATCTTTCTCCCGTCGCTTTGCCGGTTGCCCTCCATGCGCCTGTCTGGTTCTGCGCATTTCCGCCGTTCCGGCTGCGTGTTTTATAGTCAATATCCGGCATACTGCCGTTAGAGCTTGGTCTATTTCATTTTTAGCTTAGAAAATAAAGTTTTATACAATCAACTATCTTATCATAATCTTTTTCGCTAAAAACTTTTGAAGAGATTTCTTCATTTTCGTATATAAAATCAATTCTTAAGCGTATACTATTTTTATCAACTATAGTATTTTTCTCAAAATTTTCTACAGCTTGAAAAAAATCCTGAAATTGATTTATTTTATGTTCTGTTTTTAATTCCATCTTCCATGCATAAGTACATTTTATTCTACTTTCTGTTACAGGTACTCTTGTATCAACATAGTTTGGTATGCCATATATTTCAATAGAATTAATCATCTTTTGTTGTGCACACAAATAAGAGATACAGTTCAAAAGCAATAAAGGTGTTAATAAAACTATTTTAAGAAATTTATGCATTTTTTCGTTCCTTGCAATATGTTTTTTCTTTAAGAATTTGTTATTAATTCGATAATATTGCTCTATTCTTTCTGTGTTTTAAAGAAAGCAAATACTGTTATAAATATAAAAAACAGTACTGTAATTCTTTTCTTCATTTTGTACAGCCTCTAAAAAGCTATTGGAAGCATAAGGATTAATAATATTAAATGCATTTTTTGAAAATTCATTTACGCTTGTTGAAAAGTCAGTTGCAGGAGCTAAAACAGCACTGTTTTAGATCTCTGTTACAAAACTGCAACAATTCAGTTTAATTTGATTTTGATTGGTTAGTCAATTATTTTTTTTCAGGCTGAGCAATATTATCTTTTCATACTGGGAATATTATTTTTTCAGCCTGAAAACATAATGCTGCACGGCTGAAATGATAATTCTGTAAGCCTGAGAATATAATTCTGCAAGGCTGAAATCATTATTATTTCATACTGAAATCATTATTCTGCACGGCTGAAAAGACTATTCTGAAAGCCTGAAAAAATCATTCTGAAAGGCTGAGAATATTATACTGCTCACGTGAAAAATTTTTTTGATGCACAAATTAACCGCAATTGTCTTGTCAGCAGCGGCTGCCGATAGCCGCTGCTGGTTTTAGTTTATTTATTCTTCAATTTCGCTCAATCTGGACTTTTTGCGGTTACTGTAACCAGACCAGATGAGCACGACAGCTGTTGTAAAGACAACGGCCGCAACAGCCTCAAGAATTCCGTTTGTAGTTGTAACAAGAAGTGCAACTTCTGCTGTTAACATTCCTTTTGAAAACAGAACAAGCGAACCCAAAACAAACACAGTATTTGCCATGGAACCAAAAAAGGCTGCGACTGCAATTACAGATTTTTTGTCGTCCAATGCAAAGAAAATGCCCAATAATGCTGCAATAAAAGCAGAAATTGCAGCAGCAAGTGTTTTTGGCAATGCTTCAATTGAACCCAGAATTGTGTAAACAAGGGCTGCAGCCAACGCACCCAAAAGTGCAGAAATAAAGTAGCCTGCAATTTTTGGCATTTCTTTTATCTTTTTTAAACTTGAATAAACAAGCCATGTAACAACTGCAATCAATAAACGTGGAACTATTGAAACTAAAGGATTTACAAAAAACGGATCCAATGCACCGGCAGGAGAAACAGCTGCCCTTATAAGGCTGTAAAGCCCAAAAACAAACGCCGTAACAAGACCAACAACAGGACCTTCTACAATTGTTCCGACAATTACAGGAACATGCAGAAGGGTAACAGAAACTGTTGGTGAACATGGAATCATTCCAAGATTTGTAATTCCAAGCAAAATAATAAGTGCACTTAAAGTGCCTGCTGTAGAAATTTTTCTAAGTTTTGTATTCATAAAACTAATATGACATTTTTCTGTTTTTTGTTCAAGAGTTTTATCTAAAATAATTTACAATAAAACCATTAAATTCGCAAAAAAAAGCACCTCCAGATTTTTCACTTAGAGGTGCATTAGACCTGCATTTATTCAGCGGTTTCTCCGCAAAGGCTGAAAATGCTTTATTTATTCGGTTTTTACTCCGCCTTTTACTGTTATGCGGCCAGTTTTAAACGATGCAGGATCAACAGGAGAAGGCAGAACTTTGAAATATTCAATAATTGCGTCTCTCAATGTGCATGATGTGTTAAATGTATCTGTGCTTGACTTTAACACAACATAGCCGTCTCCACCGCCAGCCATATAATCGTTCGTCAAAACTTTATATGTTGCTTTCGGATCAACCGGTTTTCCGTTTATCTTTACATCTGAAACTTTGCCATTTTTTCCTGCAGCATCATAAGTTGCAGTAAAACTTACCTCTTTTGAAACCTGCGGGAAAGCTCCGGCACCCTGGTTTACTGTTCCGACAAATTCAAAAAGCTTAATTACATCGCTTCCGCTCAATGTAAGCACATAAAGATAATTGTCAAATGGAAGAACTGTCGTAATGTCGCGCATTGTTACATTTCCGGCAGGCAGTGCTGCACGAATGCCGCCGCCGTTTGTTATTGCAAAATCAATTTTCTGGTTGCATTTTTCTCTTGCATACCATGCAAAACCGTCGCAAACCATGTCGCCAAGCGGCATTTCCTTATAGCGTGTCAATTTATTGCCAAACACAAATTCTGCTGAAGTTTTTGCAATAACTTTATCAAATTCAGCTGCTGCTTTATCAACATACGGCTTTAACAGAGCTGTCATTCCTTCATCTGCCAGAATCGTGTCGCTTCTAATTGCAACAGGAATCCAGTTAAAACCGACAATTTTTCCGTTTTGAATTTTCAGGCTGCATGTTCCAACATTTTTTCCCCATTCCCAAGAAGAAACAATCGGCGTTCCGTTTACTACTTTCGGTTCGTTCAAATTTGCATGTGAATGT
>JAKSTS010000040.1 GCA_024402455.1 Treponemataceae bacterium | reverse complement strand
AACTAAAATCTCCCTTTTAGCTTGCCTGAAAAACTTAATCATAATTCTACTCCTTGCTATTTTAATGGAACATGAACATTCTTTATAACCTTAAGTTTATTTCCACCTGCATTTGGGCTAGTGCACGGCTATTCGCTGGTGCGAAATATTGCATGTTTTGGGCATTTCTAATGTAGATTGTTTTGACATGGATTAAAGCTTTAAATATCCTCTGAGCCGTCTAAAGATATCTTTGACCTTTTTTTCAACCATAAAGACATCATATTTACTAAACAGACAAAATAAATGCATAATGATGCTAACAGACTAAAAAGACATATATTTTTTGCAAAGATAATAGTTTTAACTAAAGAACCTCCATCTGTTGTACTTAGAAACAACAAAAATAATTCAAATATTCCAATAACATAATACACAATTAACTCAAAAAGAATTATCTCCTTTTTGAATCTTGCAATTTGTAAAACTAAGGCAACAGCAAAAATTAAACCAGCAAAAGAAATAACTGCATTATCATTAGTTGACGAATAACGATCTATCAAAAAATCTTGATATGTATAGGTACTAGCATGTGAAATCAGTCCTTTTGTAAAATGATTGAAACAAATTGCACTAATAATCAATATTACAGTAGCCATAAGTAACGTTAATCGTTTCATTTTGTGCATCCTTTCGAAATATCAAAATCAACGTTTCAATTTAACAAGACATTTATTTGTTAGTCAATTAATTTCATTTTTGCATTAGGCTTTGTTCAAAATAATAAGTCTGAATCATAAGAATAATTCAAAGCAAAAATACAACTTGATAAAATCAATATAGTTATTTTCCTACACAAAACTGAGAAAAGACTGTTTCAAGAATGTCTGCACTTGTAATTTCGCCAGTCAATTCACCTAATGAAGCTGCAGCGTCTTCTATATCCTGCACGGCAGCATCAAGCGTAAATCCTTCTTTTGTGCATAAAAGAGCATGCCTGCACGATTTCAATGCTTCTTCTACAACTTCTTTCTGTCGTTCGCTTCCAAGACCGGCGCTTTCTTTTTTTTCCGTGCATGATTTTTGAAGCACTGTCGCAACTGCTTTTGTCAATTCAAGAAGTCCGCGTCCTGTTTTTGCACTTACGCCATAACACATTAAATCTGCCCATTGAGGCGGCAAAGCTTTTTTCAACGAATTTCCATCATTTAAATCTGCTTTATCAACTTTATTCATCAAAAGAATAAGCGGAACATCGCTTGTTGAAGCATTTTTGTCTGTAAAGGTTTTCAAAAATTCTTCGTCATCGTCTGTAAAGCCAACAGAAGCATCTATTACATAAAGCACTGCGTCAGAATGTGTAATCAATTCTCTTGTGCGTTCAACGCCAACTTTTTCAATTTCATCTTCTGTTTCGCGCAAACCTGCCGTATCAAACAATCGCACTGGAATGCCGTCAAAAGAAGCATAACTTTCAATAAAATCTCTTGTCGTTCCATGAATATCTGAAACTATGGCTCGGTCTTCTTTTAAAAGCAAATTAAAAAGACTTGATTTTCCTGCATTTGTTTTTCCACAAAGCACAATTTCAGCTCCTTCCTGATAAAGCTTTTCTGCCTGCCATGAAGAACTTAAAGTTTCAAGTTTTGCAATTATCTTTTTTAATTCAGAATCATCAAATGTTTCTGCAATATTTTCTTCATCTTCCGGATATTCTATGCCAACTTCAATTGAAGCAAGCACTTTTAAAAGATCTTCTTTTACAGACTGAATTTCTGAATAAAGGGCGCCCTGCAGACGGTTTGCTGCCCTTGAACGGCTTTCGTCTGTTTTTGCACCAATAATTTCACGGACTGCTTCTGCTTTTGTAAGATCCGCCTTTCCGTTTATAAAAGCACGGAATGTATATTCGCCTTTTTGTGCTGCACGAAAACCAACTGAAAGCAACGCCTGATAAACACCAAGCACTGTAGAAGTTCCGCCATGACAGAATACTTCTACCATGTCTTCACCAGTAAAACTTTTTGGCGCTTTATAAACAGCAAGCATAACTTCATCAATTTTTGAACCATTTTTCGGATTTATTATCCAGCCATAAACAAGCGTATTTGCCTGTGCAGAAATCAACGCCTTTGGTCTTGAAAAACATTTTGAAACAAGTTCTATAACATTTTTTCCAGAACTGCGCACAATGCCCAATGCAGACGGAACCAGAGCGGTCGCAATTGCAACAATCGGTTCTTCCGGTGTGTACTGTTCGTTAATCATTTTCGTTTCCTTCGTTTTCAGTTTTTCCGTCAAAATTTTCTGAAACTGTCAAAGCTGTCAATTTTAAAAATTTAAATACTGCTGGTGCACCAAACGTCAGCCAGACACCTAAAAGCGCAAACTGAATGAAATAAGCATATCTTGAAATTTCAACGAATTTTTTTCCAAATTCCAAAGCATAATAAATGGCTGCTGCACCTGCAAGACCAACCGGAATTCTTAAAATCTTTTGCAGCAAAGTTCCGTCTTTTGCTGAAAAACCGCCGTTTTTGGTAATATAGACTTTGCCAACTGTTAAACCAAACAGGAATGCAGGCATTTTCAGCTGTGTATTATCAATGCACAAAAGCAGATAGCATGGCACAAAACCAATAAGGATTTTTAAAGACTGCGGAAGCTTTTTTACAAGCGGAGACAGTTTTTCCCACAAAAAAGCATACAGACAGAAAATTACAAGCCCGGCAATCCAGCCGAAAAGCAAGTCTGAAGGATAATGCACACCAAGATACAAGCGGCTTGCACTAATCAGCAGAATCATCAGCACTGCAATCAAAATGCGCGCTAAAATGTTAAAGTTCTTTTTTGCTGCACCAATATATTTTGCAAAAAATGGCCAGAAAATTACGGCATTCTGTGCATGACCAGACGGCGTTGAATAACCTGTTTCTTGAATCATTTTTAAACTCGGATCAATAACATATGGCCGCGGTACTTTAAGCTTATGCTTTATAACTTCGTTGACACCAAGTGAAAAAGCAGAAAGTGCAAAAAATTCAAAACCTTTTTTTTCATCAACAGCCCAAATCAAAATAATGCCTGTTGCAATAATAAAAACAGGACTTCCAATAAAAGAAAAAGCATTACATAAAAAAGTCAGCACAGGATTTGCATAAGTCTGAATAATGCGTATTACATCAAGACCCCAGTTATACATTGTTGAATAAGTTTCAAAAAACATAATTTTTCCTTAGCAATTTTATAGATAACTTCAAAATATCCTAAATTTATAGTAAAATAAACCCAAAAGAGCAAGATATAAGACTGCACAAAAGCACACCTGTTTCAGTTTGTTCCACTTAAAAAATGCTCTTTTTAAAAGGATTTCTATGAAAAGTTCAGTTACTAAAACTGTTGGAATTTTGACTTCCGGCGGAGATGCACCTGGTTTAAATGCTGCAATTCGTGGAATTGCCCGTACAGCAATAAATGAATACGGCATGAAAGTAATAGGCATTCAAAACGGCTACAGAGGTTTAATTGAATGTGAATATCAGGAACTTAAACCTTTTGATGTTACAGGCATTTTGACTAGAGGCGGCACAATTCTTGGAACTTCAAGAGAAAAACCTTTTAAAAACCCTGAAAAAGACCCTGAAACAGGCAGAACACCAGTTGAAAGCATAAAACATACGTATAAAAAACTTGGGCTTGATGCACTCGTTGTGCTTGGCGGAAACGGAACAAACACAACAGGTTATCTTCTTTCTCAAGAAGGTTTAAATATTATCGGGCTTCCAAAGACAATCGACAACGATTTAGCCGGAACAGACATGACTTTTGGCTTTCATACAGCTGTTTCTGTGGCAACAGAAGCAATCGACCGGCTTCATACAACGGCACACAGCCATAACCGCATCATGGTCATTGAAGTTATGGGTCACAAAGCAGGCTGGCTTGGTCTTTATGCAGGCATAGCCGGTGGCGGCGACATAATCCTTATTCCAGAAATTCCATATAATATTCAGGCAATCGGCAAACATTTAACAGAAAGAAAAAAACAGGGCAAAAGCTTTTCAATTGTTGTTGTTGCAGAAGGCGCAAAATCTATAGAAGAAGCAGGTCTTGATAAAAAAGAACTGAAACGCCGTCGTGCCGAAATGACTGGTTCAATCGGCTATAGAGTTGCAAAAGAGCTTGAAACAGAAACAGGCCTTGAATCGCGTGTTACTGTTTTGGGTTATCTTCAGCGCGGAGGAACCCCAGAACCTTATGACAGAGTTCTTGCAACACGTTTTGGCGTTGAAGCTGCACATATGCTTGCAAGAGGCGAATTCGGAAAAATGGTTGCTCTTCAAAACGAAAAAATTACTGCTGTTCCTTTAGAAGAAATAAGCGGAAAAATCAAAAAAGTGCCTTTAGACCACGAACTGATTCTTGCAGGACGTTCTGTAGGAACTTGTTTTGGAGATGATTAATGTCTGAAAAGATAAAGCATTTATTGTTCGATCTTGATAACACTTTATATTCTTCTTCTGCTTTGATTAATGCAAAAATTTCCGAACGTTTCATGCAATTTGTTTCAGATTATCTGCAGATTTCACTTGAAGAAGCCGCAGTTGAACGGCAGAAAGGTCTAACTCAATATGGAACAACTTTAGAATGGCTTAAAGCAGAAAAAAAACTGAAAGATGCAGAACTGTTTTTTAAAGCCGTTCATCCTTCAGAAGAAGTCAATGAAGTTCCATTTGACCCGAAACTTCGTGAATTTCTTCTTTCGTTAAACATGCCCATGTCTCTTTTGTCTAATGCGCCATACGAACATGCTGAACGTATTTTGAAAAAACTGAAAGTTCTCGATTTATTCCGCGTAATTTATGATTTGCGTGCAAATAAAATGCATGGAAAACCAAACCCGGACGCATATCTTGCACCAATTAATGCCGCAGGCTTTACAGTTGAAAATACTCTTTTTATTGATGACATTCCAAAATATGTTAAAGGTTTTGCTGCCATCGGCGGAACGGCAGTTTTAATCGACGAAAAAAAGCGTTTTTCTAAAGACGACTGGAACGGGTTTTGCATAAATTCACTTTATGCTTTGCCAGACGTTTTAAAAAAACTGTAAACACTTCAAAAACCTTTTTGTCTTTCATATAAATAAACAGCACCTTGTCAAGAAACCTTATTTTACGCTAAAATCGCTTCTGTTATTCGGGGCATTAGCTCATCTGGTAGAGCAATTGGTTCGCAATCAATAGGTGGTCGGTTCAAGTCCGATATGCTCCAGTATTTTTTGCATCTTTCCGCAATTTTTTCAAAATTTCAGCATTTATCGGCTTTAACCTTTGCTTTCATTCATTTCTGCAAAAGACGCAGCGCGTTTTCGCCAAGAATCAAGTCTTTTTCTTTTTGGGTCAACGGAAGGCTCTGAATTGTATTTATTTCGTCTTTTGCATTGCTCCACGGCGAATCTGAAGCAAACAATATTTTGTCTGCACCGTGAATTTTTACCATTTTCAAAAAATTTTCTTTACCGTAATAGTCAAAACCCATTGAAGTATCTAAATAAACAGAACTTCCAGCCAGAACTTCAAGTGCTTCTTCTGTCTGCAGATGACCGCCAAAATGTGCAGCCACAATTACACCGCCGCCCATTTCTTCTGCAAGGTGTTTAAACTGTTTTGGCGAACTGTGCAGCTGTCCTTCAAAAGCAATGTCTGCACCTGCATGAAATATCAAAATCAAGCCTTTGCTCAATGCATATTCATAAAGTGGAAAAAACTGTTCATCATCAATATTGAAATTCTGATATTCAGGGTGAAATTTTATGCCTTTAAGGTTTAAGCTTACAATATAATCAATGTCATGTTTAATATTTTCTGTATAAGGCCAGATGCCGCCAAATGAAATAATTTTTCCTTCATATTCGGTTTTTTCATTAAGTTTTGCAGCAAAATCATTAAGTGTTTTTGTCTGGCTTGCTTTTGTTTGAACAGGTAGAACTACAGATTTATCTATATTCCATTCGTTCATTTTTCTGTATAATCCAGAAGCTGTTCCGTCTGTTACAGGCGTATACTCGCCTTTTGCATTTTCCGTCAATGTTTTCATTGCCCTTTCTGCAAGTCCATCCGGCCAGATATGTGTATGAAAATCTACAATCATTTTAAAACCTCAAAAAAAAAAGCGATTCGCTTTTGCGAACCGCTTTATAGCAGGAGTAGGACTCGAACCTACGACCTCCGGGTTATGAGCCCGACGAGCTGCCAACTGCTCTATCCTGCGTCGTATTGCAACCATATTAAATGGTTTTTTAAAAAGTGTCAAGGCAGAAAACCAACCGTCATCAAGTGTACAGCAAAACGGCTGCTTTAATGACCAATTAAAAGGTTCTGCTTTCAGCATTAAAATCTGCCGATTGCAAAACCTTTTTCAGCAATTTTTATTCATCGCTTGCCATTGAAGATTCCGGCACTCTTGAAGGAACATGTATAACATCGCGAGGTTTTGAACCGTTTGCAGGACCAACAATTCCACGTGCTTCCATTTCTTCAACAAGACGAGCTGCACGGTTATAACCGATTTTCAATCTGCGCTGAAT
This sequence comes from Treponemataceae bacterium, assembly GCA_024402455.1. The sequence goes on along the minus strand of JAKSTS010000040.1, from coordinate 10,122 downwards.
GTAAGAAGCAGAAGCTTTTCCAGCCTGAAGTACAATATCAAGTGCTTTTTCGTAAAGCGGATCTTCACCATCAGAGAATAATGATGGTTCCGGTTCTTCCTCTTCTTCTTCAAAGAAAATTTCTTCGTCAATATATTCCGGCGGTCCATATTTCTTTACATATTCAACAACATTTTCTACTTCATTGTCTGAAACATATGTTCCCTGAATGCGCACAGGGAATGGATCAACGGCAGACGCATAAAGCATATCGCCTTTGCCCAAAAGTTTTTCTGCACCAACCTGATCAATAATAATGCGGCTGTCCATTTTTGAAGCAACCATAAATGCAATGCGTGTCGGAATATTTGCTTTGATAAGACCAGTAATTACATCAATTGAAGGTCTTTGTGTTGCAAGCACAAGATGGATGCCAACAGCACGGCTCATTGCACAAAGTCTTGCAATTGTTGATTCAAGCTCTTTTCCCGTTGTTGCCATAAGATCTGCAAATTCATCAATAACAACAACAATATACGGAAGCTTTTCATTTGCAAGATTGCGTTCTTCAATTCGGCGGTTGTAGCTTTTAATTTCGCGCACGCCCATACGGTCAAGAAGTGCATAACGACGTTCCATTTCGCAAAGACAATACTGCAAAGCCTGGAATGCTTTTTTTGGTTCTGTAATAACAGGTGTCAAAAGATGAGGAATATCGTTGTAAAGTTTAAGCTCAACAACTTTCGGGTCAATCAAAATCATCTTTACCTGCTGCGGAGTGCGCTTATACAAAATTGAAAGAATCATTGTATTAACACAAACAGATTTTCCAGAACCTGTTGAACCTGCAATCAAAAGATGCGGAGTTGCAGCAAGATCCAAAAGCTTTGCATCGCCTGTAATATCTTTTCCTAAAACAACAGGCACTTCCATCTTGTCAAAAAGCGGAGATTCGTTATCAATTAATTCGCGGAAACTTACGATTGAGCGCTGCTTGTTCGGAACTTCAATGCCGACAGCATGTTTGCCTGGAATTGGAGCAACAATACGTACGCTTGATGCAGCAAGGCGCAGTGCAATGTTGTCTTGAAGACCGACAATTTTATTAAGTTTTACACCAGGTGCCGGCAAAATTTCAAACATTGTAATAACCGGACCTTTTCTAATTGCCGTTACGTCAGCTTCAATTTTAAATTCAGAGAGAGTCTGCTTAAGAATTTCGCCGGCCCGTTCTGTTTCTTCATCAATAATCCAATACTGACCATCAGGATATTTATCAAGCAGCCCTTCTGTTGGAATTTTATATGCTTTTATCGGTTTTGCCGGTTCTTTTATTGCTGCTGCCTTTTGAGCAAGTTCCTGTTCAAATCTTTCTTCCGGAGAAATTTCAATATCATTATCGAAACTGTCTGATTCTTCTGCTTCTTCCTGAGTTAAAGAAGTATAAGATTTCGGCTCTTCTTGAAAAACATCTTCTATTATTTCTTCAGACTCTGATTCTTCATTTTCATAAGCTTCTGTTGTCTCAAATTCATCATCTTCAAAAGAAGGAATTTCAAGCTCAAAATTTTCAATTGCTTCGTCATCAGAATCTTCAATTTCTGTTTCTTCAGCTTCATTTTCAATTTCAAAAGTTTCTTCCGGCTCGAAATCGTCTGTTTCATCAGCAATAGTTTCAAGTTCTTCAAGCTTTTCAGATTTAAAAGAACTTTCCTGCAAAGGCTCCTGTACAACTATTGGTTCAATCTTTATTTCTGGAACTGCTATTTTTTCCTGCAGAACAGATTCTACGACCGGAACTTCTTCAATTTCAACTTTTTCTTCAACTTCGCTGTCTAAACCGCTTGAAAATTCATTAAAAGGATTTTCAAGAAAAGCTGCTTCTTCTCGGCTTGTCAAATCTGATTGAATTTCAGTTTCTGCTTCTGGAAGCTGTGACAAATAAGAATTTGCAGCAATATTTGCATTTACTTTTTCTACAGAATCTTCTGCATTTTCTGCTTCAAAAGGCTCAGCATCATCAATTTCGGCTTCTGCAATTTTTTCTGCTTCTTCCTGCATTGCCTTTGCTTTCAAAGACTTGTGCAAAGCTTCAATCGGAGATTCTTCATCTGCATATGCGTCCGGTTTTGCAGCTGCCGCATTGTCATCTGGAATGATTGGTGCATCTGGAACAAGGATCCGCTTAAAATTAACAAAAATCGGTTCTTCCTGTTCTTCTTTTGCAGCCGGTTGTTTAATTTCGTTTACTGCCTGTACTTCAAAATCTTGATTTTCTGACTGTTCAGCTGCTTCGTTTTCAGCTTTTATATCCTCTTTGATTTCTTCTTCGGCAGATTGTTCTTTATTTGGTGTCTTTCTGATGTAATCGCCAATTTTGCTGTAATCTTTCCAGATTGAACCTTTTTTTGCAATCTGTTCGCCATAAGGCACATACTGTGGAATTATAAAAGTTGCTTTTTTGTCTGTCTGTTCGTCATTGCTGCTGTCTGTCGTGTTATTTTCTTCTGTGTTATTTTCAGAAGAATCGTTTTCTATTTGATCTGAAGGATTTAATATGCTTGTTGCTTCAAATGCAAGTGTTTCTTCTTCCTCTGGTTCTGCTTCTTCTCTTTGCAGGTTGACTTCTGCAGCTGCTTTAGAAAATGCATTGAGAGGAATATCATCTTTTTCTTTGCGTCTTGAAGATGCTTTTTTGTCTAAAATAAAGTCTGAAAAAATGCCAATGAGCACATATTCAATTGCAACTGCAAGAGCCGCAACAACAAAAACTGCTGCAACTTTAAAACCCAGCAAAGCAGAAGTGTCTGTTTTTAAAAACATTTTTGCAATTTTTTCTGCAAAAACGATTGTAATAAAAGGAAAAACAGAACAGCCAAGATAAATACTCCATCTTAAAGTGCAAAGACCGGCAAAAAGCAAAAGTCCAGCAGCAAACATTGCCAATGGCACTAAAATTGAAGAATAACCGTAAGACTGAAACAAAACAGCACCAATTTTAAATACTGCCGGCTGCTGCTCTCCAAAAGCAAAAAACTGCATAAGCACAGTGCAGACAAAAAATACGGCTATGGCTTCAAGCAAAAAACCAAAAACAATAGATAATTTATCACGATTCATGAAAATAAACTCCAAACATCCAGAAGCAAAACAGCTTCAGCTAGATAGACTTTTTCATTATCGGAATTAAAAGCTTTGATATTAGCCTGAAATTCAAGATTATAAATTTGGGATGAAGGCTGTGGTTTTTACAATTTTTGATATATACTGACAGCTGTTTTATAAATGAAGAGTATTTTATGGGAATAATTGCCATTTTTTTATTAGCCATAGTCGCATTAATTTTAATTATTTATTTCTTAAAGAAATCTATTAAAACCAAAAATTCAAATGTTGATTTAGATAAAATAATTATTTTTGACACAGAAACAACCGGATTAAATCCTTCAAATGATGAAATACTAGAATTTTCAATCATAAATGCATCTGGCACCATTTTATTTAATGAAAGAATTAAACCTATAAATCGTAAGCGATGGCCCAATGCAGAATCAATTCATGGAATTTCTCCAGATGATGTTGAAAATTGTAAAACTATAGATGCTTATAGAGAGAAAATACAAAATATTTTTGATAATGCAGATGTTCTTGTTGGATATAATATTGAATTTGATAAAAACTTTATTTCTAGTGCAGGAATAAAGCTTAGTTCAAAATATACTGTAGATGTAATGAAAGATTTTGCTGACAATAGGAAAATATGGGATGCAAAGCACAATCATAATAAATGGTTTAAATTAGAGGAAGCTGCTAAATTTTATGGGTATACATTTAATGCTCATCATGCTTTAGATGATACAAAGGCAACATTATTTGTTTTTAAAAAACTAAACAATCTCAATAATTAAATGTTTAGAACATACATCAAACGCAACACTTTATAACCGACTACAAAAATATGAAAATAATCGACAGAAACAAAGACTATTACGATTTTTTAGCGCATCAGACAAACAGCGATGAAGATATTGTATTTGACAGACGCGGTTCTATTCTGCTTACAAAAGACATTCTCTGCAAAACCATTAATGAAGGTTCCGGTTCAAGCATAATCGTCAACGGAAAAACTTTTCTAAATCCAATACCACCTGATAACAGTTTTTCTCTCATATTTAAAGATAAAAATACAGAACCTCCGTTTTATATTATCATTCTTACAGCTGGATTTACTTTTTTTATTATCAAATGGACTCACTTAAAATATGAAAATTCAAGTTCAAACCATTTTTACAATTCTTCTTTGATTGATTTTAAAATGGAACTTCTTTGCACTGTTAAATGGTATGACTATTCAGGTCCACCGTTATGCCTTTACAGAGCACACAGCCGTCAATATCCTATCGAAAAAATGACAAAAAAAGACTGGCTAAAAGCAAACTTTGCAAATATTACGTTTTGCCCGTTTTTAAAAAATCAGTCTGACAAAGTATTTCCTGTTTTAAATAATGCAGGTTTTGCATCTATAATTCAGCCTGAAGCAATATACATGGGAATAGAAGAATATCTGCTTGCAGCAAAAAATGATAAACCTGCAGAAAGCATTGGATTAACAGATGCTGATAAAATCGTTAACCATGGTTTTGATAAAAAAACTTCTTTTAGAAACGTTAAAAATTAAAATTTATTTGCCCGCTTTTTCACAGATGAATAAAAAAAGCGCACTAAAACAGTGCGCCAATTGCTGAACAGGAATTTTTCAAAAGTTAATAATTTAAATCAGAGAACCAACTCCAAGAATTGCTGCTTTTGTGCGCATTGCAAGAATGCAGCGGTTAATAATTTCATCATCGTCAATATCCGGAATTACACTTTTCATAAGGTTCATTCCGTTTGTAATAATTTCACGATTGCAGCCGGCAGCAAAAGACTGTGTCTTGAATTTTTTTGTAACAGATTTTACTTCCAGATCCATTACGCTTCTTGACGGTCTTGCCATGGCACATGCAAAAATCAAGCCTGTCAATTCATCTATCGTATAAAGCACTTTTTCCATTCTGTGAACAGGTTCTACATCGCAGCAGATATTCCATCCATGACTTTGAACGGCATGAATAAGTTCATCTGAAATTCCCGGGTAATTTGCTTTTTCATTTTCAAGTATTTCTTTTGCTTTTACACAATGTTTTTCTGGAAACTGTTCATAATCAATATCATGCAGCAAGCCTACACATTCCCAAAATTCTGGATTATCTTCACCAAGTGTTTCTGCCCAATATTTCATTACTACAGAAACTGTAAGACAATGCCGCTGCAAAGTTGTGCTTGTTACATATTTTTCAAGCAGTTCATGTGCTTCATTAATTTTCATTAATTTCTCCTATACTAAACACTATATTATTGGCATTTTATACTTAATCGTTTTTTACGCATAACATAAAAACACAATAATTTAAACGCAACCAGAACATCGAAGTTTGTTCATTGCCACAAATCATAGCAGCAGAGTACAAAACCTCTGTATGAATCAAATTATACGTCTATAAGATAAAATCTAAAAATAATTTCTGCAATCTTCTATAAATTTAATTATTCTGCTGTTTGAATCTTGCTGTAAACAGCCGTTATTCAAAAAATATAAACGTCTATATAGATACCAGCTGAAATTTCTGTTAAATTTTCTGCAACCTTTTCTTCATAACAAATAAAAAAAGTATTTTCATTTATTTTGAATACTTTATTTTCCTGCAGGAAAGAATCTCCAGAAATTTCAAGTTTGCAAAATGCTGTTTTTCCTTCTTTTTTATAAACATAAAATTTTCCGTTTGGAGATTTAGGAATCTTATATTTTGATTTATATGAAACAGTTTCTGCATTTTTATTTTCATTCCATGCAGCAATTCCCAAAATTACAACTTCTGCTTCTTTTGAATCAAAAAAATCATATTCTGTTTTTGCAATTATTCCGTCTGGCTCAAAACCAGCAAGATCTTTAAAAGATTTTACAGCCTTTTCGGTTTTTGGACCATAATATCCATCAACTTCACCAATTTCAAAACCCATTTCAACTATTTTTTTCTGAATGAAAAAAACATCTTCACCATACATTCTAGGAGAAGTAACTGAAAGAACCTGCCTTAAATAATTTGATTGAGCAAATAAAGAAAAAGACAAAATTATAAAAACAAAAATGCTAATATATTTTTTCACCTTCTGAAAAAATTTTCAAAGTCTCTTATTACAGATTATCAAACTATAATGTTTTCTTTCTTCTAAAACAACAATATCAATTTAAAGGTTAAAATTGAAAAATTCTAAATTGTTTTTTTATTTGATTTTCTAAACTTTTTAATACATAGAAACAACCATTTATACAAGACAGAACACGTTACAAAATGTTATAATGCGAATCATGAAGAACAAGAAATTTCACGAACTTGCCGTTTGTGGCATTGAGGCTGTAAAAGCCCTCGAAAAAGCACACGGAGACATAATTACACGTCTTTATTTTAACCAGGAACGGGCTCCTCAATTTGGAGGTCTGTGCCGCCGTCTTGCAGCATCAAAAAAACCTTATAACTGCGTTCAAGACGATTCTGAGCTTGAAAAGCTTTGCGGCAGTGTACACCATCAAGGCGTTGTCGCAATGATTCCACAGCCAGAAATTCCTCAACTTGACTCAAACATCGTTGCCGGATGGTTAAAAAATAATGAACATGTCATTCTGCTGGACCGTGTCGGCAATGCAAATAATCTCGGCGCAATAATCAGAAGTGCTGTATTTTTTGGCATTGACAACATAGTAATTCCTTTGGATGAAGCACAGTCAAGTGTTACTACAAGCAGCTATCGTGTTGCACAAGGCGGAATGGAATATGTAAGGCTTTATACTGTTGCATCAATTCCAAAACTTATGCAGGATCTTGAAGGAAAAATGACAAGACTTGGAACCGAGGTCCGTGCAAAAAAAACATTAAAAGACTTGCCTTCAATTGTAAATGACAAACCTGTTCTTCTCGTTCTTGGCAATGAAGAACATGGCATTTCTCAAAGTGTCATTTCAAACTGCGATGAATTAATCCGCATTGAAGGAAAAGAACAGCCTTATTATGGCAATACAATAAGAACAGCAGTTGAAAGTTTAAATGTTGCACAAGCTGCAACTCTTTTTATTTATGAACTCAGCAAACTGTAATCTGATTGCCCAAAACTTTTCTTAAATGAAAACCCCTGAAACTGCACTTCAAAAGTTCAATTTCAGGGGTTTTTATAATCTGATTTACTGTTCTTTTTTTATTGAATAATGGCGCTGCCACTTAACTGTTTCTTGTGGATCAGCACTAAACCTGAAAAAAACTTCTGGGCTTATTGCTTTGCTATGTCCCCATAGTTCAACAGCATCCGGTTCAAACGAATCATTTTCTTTTACTGTCAATCCAGATTTTTTATCTTTAATTGTCCAGCCGGAAACATTTTCGCAGTCTTTTTTTGCACCTAAAATTCCGCCTAAATAAAATTCTCCTTCAGGTTCTTTTGCAAACGTTATTGTTTTTCCGTTTGTTTCAAGAGCTCCATCTTCAGCTTTTTTTTCAAGCTTTTCAGGTTCAAATTGAAAATCAAAAGAAAGTTCAATATTGTCCGAAATTTTTCCATTTGCAGGACAGAAAAAATTATGAACATATTCTGTTGTGGACATATTCTTTAAACCTGTATTTTTGATTTCATAGTCAATTATAAAACCATCTTCCAGAAGAGTTATTGTTTTTTTGTATTCATAAGAATAACCGTTCTTTTCACCGGAAATACAGATGAATTCGGCTATGTCTGCGCGCGGTCTTTTTACAGAAAATTTCAAGCTTTCCATTTCATACTGTGTATAGAAAAAATAAGGCTTGTCATCTTTTTTAAGCCAGCCTGTTCCTATCTTTGGAAAAAGTCCGTCTTCTGCTGTTTCGTCATAACCGATGCAGTCTCTTATTCCAAATTCATTATGAAGTCCTCTTCCATAAATTTTCCTATTGCGGTGGAAAATTTTCTTTTCCTGTCCAAGCAATGGAATTCCTTGAAAATAAACTTGTGTAACAGTTCCATTCCAGTCAAAGCGGCTTCCCTTATAATGTTCGCCTGCTGTTTCAACAATCAAATCAATATTTTTATTAGAAATTTTAATAGCCATAATATGATGTTACAACTTAGTCGCAAAAAAAGAAAGTCAAACATCAAAGTTATAAAACTATATCTTGTATATCGTTATAAGTTTATTGTATACTTTATAAGATATTATCTTTGCTTGCATTTTGTCTCTTGTCTTTTTATACTTTACTCATGCACAGTACAGAAATTTTTACAAAAGCAGAAAGCATTCGTGATGTTATCCGCTACATAAAACTCTTTAAAAGCGCCACATTAGTTATTCACATTGATGACAGTATTATTGATTCGCCAAGCTTTGCCAGCCATATCAGAGATATCTGTTTTGTCAAAGAAGCTGGTTTACGAATAATTATTGTACCTGCTGCGCGTAAGCAGATAAATCAAATTTTGGATAGAGAATCCATAGAATGGCAGATTTTGAATGGCTGCCGCATTACAAAAGAGGAAGCTATGCCTCTTATAAAAATGGCTGCATTTGATGTTTCAAACAGAGTAATGACTTCTTTTGCTGCAGAAAAAACTACAGCCGTAATCGGCAACTGGGTAAGAGCACGCGGCAAAGGAATTCAAAACGGCATTGATTTTGGCACTTCTGGTGAAATAGACAAGATTCAGATAGACGCTGTTTCAACAGTTCTTGAAAATGGTTTTGTACCTATTTTTCCTTGTATCGGCTGGAGTCTGTCTGGAAAACCTTATAACATTTCATCAATGCAGCTTGCCGCAGCTTTATCTGTCAAAATGAAAGCAGACAAGCTTTTCTTTTTAACTCAAAACACAAGCATAACTAACAAAGATTTTGACATTCCAGCAAATACAAAAATTTCTCAAGACGGTCATGTTCTTGCACTTAATGTTGAAGAACTTCCATCTTTTATAAACATTAATGAAGACAAAATCAGCAGACAGAAAAAGGATTCTCCAGAACACATCGAAAATCTGCAGCAAAGCCTTTCGTTGCTGCGCCTTGGTTTAACCGCATGTAGAGCCGGTGTTTCCCGCGTACACATATTAAACGGTTCTTACAACGGCACAATTCCATGCGAATTATTTTCAAACTTCGGTTCTGGCACAATGATTTATGAAGATAATTACGGCGGAATACGAAATATGACTATTGAAGACATTCCAGATGTTTTGAACGTTATGAGGCCGTTTATAGAAGACGGCATTCTTTTGCCACGCACAGAATCAGATTTATCAATGCAATATAATGATTACATTGTTTATGAACTTGACGGCAGTATAAAAGCATGTGCAGCCTTACACATATATAAAGATAATCAGGCAGAAATTGCAGCCGTTGCCGTTGATAACAGATGCAGCCATATTGGCGTCGGTCCAAAACTTGTAAACTTTCTCATAGAAAAAGCCCGCGAAAAAAATCTTAAATCTGTATTTGTCCTTACGACACGTACAGCAGACTGGTTTGAACAGCTTGGTTTTGAACCTGTTTCAATAGATTCCCTGCCAGATGAACGAAAAAAGAAATGGTCTCCGGAAAGAGGATCAAAAGCTTTATCGCTGAATTTGATGTGATTTTATATAAAGCCTGACAGTTTTAATTCTGCCAGGCTTTTTTATATGCCTTTATTATAAAGCCCAAATGTCGAGTTTTTATAAAAATGATGTAAAATTTTTTTGTCATGCTGAATTTATTTCAGCATCCCGTGTATTAAGAGAGCTTGTGCTGAAGGCTAATAAATTCGGGATGACAGATTGTTTTTATGCTCTTGTTAGTGCAAGAACAACTATGGATTTCATAACTCGACATTCAGGCTAAACAATTAAAATATTAATTTCTGGTTTAAATATGTTTCACGTGAAACACTTTTTTTAATTCTGATTCAATAGCTTGATTTAGAGACTGAAACAAATTTTCTAAAAAATATATTACAGACTGACTTCTTCTTTTTATGCATGTTTTTTTCCAAACAGATAATCAAGCTCCCCGACGCAGAGCGCCGCGGTAACACGCAAACCTCCTATTAC
>JAKSTS010000004.1 GCA_024402455.1 Treponemataceae bacterium | reverse complement strand
TTGCATCAAGTGCTGCAATAATTGTTTTAATCGTATTCAACGTTATTCTGTCTTTCTGCCGTACCTGTTCTTCAAAGTTTTTCATAAAATCAACAAAACTTTGAAGAATCGACATGAACAAAAAGAAAAGAACTGAAAAACTTAAAAATGAGCCAGACATGAAAAAATTTGGCAGCACTTTTTCTGAAAGTATTTCTAAAATGCCTGCACAGGCAACAGCAAAAACGCCAAAAGCCGAAAATTTATATTCTTTCGTTTTTCCCCTGAACAATTCGATTGTTGTCGTTACAAGAATTAAAGCAATTCCGAAACCCATTCCAAAAAGAATGAAGTTTATGCCCACAAACAAATCTGCTTTTTTCAAAAAAAACAATGACAGAAGACAAAGACAAAGCGCAATAAAATATGTATTCAGAATATTATAAAAAACTGTATAACGGTGCATTAGAATCAGACCCCAACAGGCAAAAACAGGAACAGACAGAAGACACAAAAGAACAATTGCAAGCAGACCGGAAACAGACGGCATCTTGAAAAGCAGAGGACGAAGCCTGCTTTCAAAAATTTCCCACAAAGCAATGCTCGACATTGCAAGCCCAAGATAAACAAGATTTGATTTATAATGGGTTCTGTAGCGCAGGAATATGCACATTACAGAAACAATAAGACCGATTGCAAAAACAACGCAGTTTATAATGAAAACAAACGCATAATTTTCTATTTCAGAAAACCACAATGATGCAGAACTTCCAATTTTTGCGTTATTAAGCACACCGGAATATTGAAAAGAGCAGCATGATTCAATCCGTACAGTTTTTCCGGCATCTTCAGGTGTTAAATCAACAAAAATATTTGTGCTCGGCGGATCTATTGCAAAATAATGAAGCCGTTCAGCAAGATAACTTTGCCGTAAATCTCCGTCAATATAAATCCACATATTCTGACGTGAACTTCTGGTAAAAAAGCAGTCATGCTCTGCAATATGCAGCGGAAGCTTTCTTTCAAGCACGATTTTTGAATTTGGCGCAGCATATAATTTCTGAGGCAAATCAACAAGCCCTTTCTCTTCGCCGTCAACAGTCAAATGCCAGCCGTCATCAAGGCCGGTTATATATAATCTTTTAGGAAAAGAATCATCTTCAAATCCGCGAAACTCACATGCAGCAAAAATAATAACGCATGTAACACAAATCAATGCAGAAATTATTCTTGTTATTTTTATAAAAGTTTCATTCAAAAAAACATTTTTCATATTATCTCTATTCTAGCACTTGAATGCTTTTATTTACAGTAAAACAAAGTAAATCTTTTCTGCAATTACTCGCCAGAAAGAGCATCAACAGGATCAAGTTTTGCAGCACGGCTTGCAGGGCTTAATCCAAAGAATACGCCGACAAAAACAGAAAAAACAAACGAAATAATGCAGGCATTCACGTTTACAACAAACGAAGATCCTTTTACATATTCAACGGCAAAACTTATAAGCACACCAAACAGCACGCCGAAAGCACCACCAATAAGAGTAATGCTTGCAGATTCAACCAGAAACTGCCGTCTTATGCATGCAGGCGAAGCACCAAGTGCTTTTCTTATGCCGATTTCCTGCTTGCGTTCCGTTACCGTAACAATCATTATGTTCATAATGCCGATGCCGCCAACTAAAAGTGAAATTGCTGCAATTCCAGAAAGCATGACGCTCAATGAATTTGTAATTTCGCTCATCTGGTCTATCATTGTCTGCATTGAAGTTACATTTACTGAATATGAGGAACCGGTTCTTTCTGTACAGTAATTTGTAATGTCTTCTACAAGTTTTGTTGTTTTTTCAGCAGAAACAGCCTGAACAATAACTGTTGCCGCCGTCGGATTCGGCACAATCTTTTTTGCATAAAATCCCCACGGAACAAAAGCTGCTCCGCTTTCCATTCCAGTGGACTGTTCTGCAAGCACACCGCAAACAACAAAACCAAACGTAATATTATTGCTCACAACTATTATCTGGTTTCCAACGGCGTCACCTTTGGGAAAAAGAGAAGCCGCTGTGTCATGATTCAAGATGATTTTTTGAGAACCTTCTTCGTTATCTGTAACTGTAAAAAAAGCCCCGGATTCAAGCTTGAATTTATAAGATTCAAGATAACCGGTTTCAATTGCAGAACAGTTTGCAGAAATGCTTGTATCATCAATGGCAATTGTGGCACTAAGGCTGTTTTTGTACCAGATTTTTTTTATATTTGGCACAGCACCAAAAAGCGACGTTCTGAAAGCTTCGTCAAAAACAATCGTAGAAGAGCCGCTGCTTCCACGGCGCATAAAGCCAGACCCGATGCTGACCATATCAAGACCGGAAGTTCCAAATGTATTTTGAATTTCCTGTGTAGAACTTGCACCCATGCTGGTAATGACAATTACAGATGCAACACCAATAATTACACCCAGAAGCGATAAAAGAGTGCGTGTCTTGTTACGCGCAAAATTCTGCAATGCAGCAATAAAATCTTCAAACATCAGGGAACCTCTGTTTTTGAAGGTTGTCTTTCAGACCGTTTTTTGCCATTTCCATTTTGTCTTGCGGAACAGCAATCTGAATAAAACAATCCTGTGCATCATTTTTCTGCTGTGCTTTATGCAGAATAGTCGATGAAGCAACAGGCATACGCTGCGTCTGCTGTTCCAGCGGCTTTTTTGCCTGCACATCACTTTTTATTTGAGCTGCACGAACTGCTGCATGCACCTGCGGAACATGAACAGTACCGGAAACAGCATTTGAAACAGCAGCACTTTCCGACCGATTTATTACAGGCTGAACATTCTGCTTGTTTTCAGGCTGTTCATCATTTCCAGAAAAAGGAACAGGTTCCTGCACGACGTCAGCTTTTATCTGCCCGTCAAAAATGTGAATGCAGCGTCTTACAGCTGCACCAATTCGCGGGTCGTGCGTAACAATTACAATGGTCGTTCCATTTGCATTAATCTCGTTAAACAGTGCCATAACCTGTCTGCCTGTTTCGCTGTCAAGCGCACCGGTAGGTTCATCTGCCAGAATGATTTTTGGATTTGTAACAAGTGCACGCGCAATTGCCACACGCTGCTTTTGACCGCCAGAAAGTTCATGCGGTCTGTGATTCATTCGGTTTACAAGAGAAACTTTTTCAAGCGCAGCTTCTGCAAGCGGAAGTCTTTCGCTTTTTTCAATTTTCTGATATCTAAGCGGAAGCATGACATTTTCTGCAACAGTCAAAGACGGAATAAGATGATACTGCTGAAAAACAAAACCTACTGTTTTGTTACGAAGTTCAGCCAGTTCTTTTTCATTCATTTTTGCAGTTTCTTTGCCGCATATAGACACAATTCCACCAGAAGGACGGTCAAGGCAGCCAATCATATTCATGCACGTTGATTTGCCTGAACCAGAAGGTCCCATAATTGCAACAAATTCACCTTGAGAAATATTAAAACTTATGCCACGCAAAGCCTGCACTTCAGTGTCGCCCATTTTATAAATACGGCGCACATCAGCCATTGAAATTACAGTTTCACTCATGTCAGTTATTTTCCACCACTCGGCCGCATTCCACCAGCACCACCGCCCGGCATTCCTCTGCCCGGCATTGCAGCACCAGCTTTTCCATTTGCACCGCTTCTGTTTCTGTTCCAGCCAGAAGCTAACGGTTCACTTTGGGCGACGAGCTGTTCGCCCCCTTCAAGGCCGCTCAAAACTTTTACATATTCGCTTCCATAACTGCTAACCTTTACAGAGCGCTTCTCGCCGGTTTTTGCAAGCACAACGAACGCTTCACCATTTTCATAACCGATTGCATAACGCGAAACTACGATATTTTCTTCAGACGGGCTTATCTGAATTTTTCCGGTAAACGAGAAATTCGGCAAAATTTCTTTCGGATATTCATCTATGCGGATTTTTGCCTTGACGACAGTTGCACCACGCGAAGTAATTTCACCAATGGCAGGCCAGCCGACGACAGCACCCTGAACAGTCTGTGTTTTATATGCAGAAAAAGTCAAATCTACAGGCTGACCGACAACAAGTTTTGAAACGTCTGTTTCTGCAACTTCAACTTCTGCCGTAAGATAATCAATATTTACAAGAGTTCCTACAGAATCTTTTGCTTCAAGAGAATCTCCGACAGCAACATCTAGTGCTGCAATTACACCATCAAAAGTTGCCGAAACCTTTCTGTCACTGACCTTCTGCAAAAGTGCAAGCCGTTCTGTTTCCATAAGCTGCACTTCACGTGCTGCACCAGAAATACGGGTTGTTGCCATTGAATAGTCATGTTTTGCAAGATTATAAACCTGATCTGTGTCATCAAGCTGAAGAATGACATCGCCCTTTTTTACATGGTCGCCGGCCTTTACATAAACGTTTGTTACAGTACCGGAACTTAAAGCCTGCAATATCTGTTCCTGTGCGGCTGCAACAGTTCCAGAAACTTCAATTACATTTTCATAAATTTCTTTTGAAACTGTATATATTGTTTTTTCTGCATCTTTGGCAGTAAAAAACTTACGGGCCATAAAAAGAGCAGCACCAATAAATGCGCAGACAAAAATAAAAATAAAAATAATCTTAAAAGCACTTCGTTTTTTCGCCATTTAAAAACTCCACATTTTCAGTTCAACTCATCATCAAAATAAAACAGCAGCTTTACCGTATTATTATACATAACAAGATCAAGTTCGTTCATTATGCATTTTACGCCATAAAGGTCACGGTTATTTTTTGCCGAAAGATATTCACTTTTTCTTATATAACCTTCTTTATACCAGCCCTGCAGCTCTTTTTCGAGTTTTTGATACATATTGTAATTTTCCCTGTTCGTCTTAAGCTGCCAGAGCAGGTCTTCCAGATTTTCATCACATTCAGTACAGCTTTCTTCATATGCTTCATAAGCACTGTCTATTACAAGCAGTTCCTGCTCGTTCGCAATATCCTGCTGTTTTTTTTCAAGCTTTGAAATGCGTCTTGTATTCGGGCTTGCGGTCGCAGAAAGCGTTACAGACGGACTGGACTTTTTATTGTTTACAGGAACATTTACACCAGTTGAAAGTTTTAATCCGCTCAAATCAGCCGAAAGACCTGCATCAACAGAATCTGAATCGGTGCGCGAGTTTTTAAAAGTATAGCCGCCGTTTGCAGAAAGAGCAAAATTCGGCGCACTTCTTGACTGAACGTTAATTTCATGGCTCCAGAGTGCATCAGCAATTGTTTTGTAAGTTTCAGCAGGAAAATTCCTGGCTTTTTCATATGTTTCTGTTTTCTTAATGACTGGAACCATTTTTAAAGGCGCGTCTTCATTTGCTGCAGGAACTGCTGCACCACATTTCCGGTAAAAGACTGCAACATTATGTGCAAAGACTCGATTCGCCGTTGCAACATTCCTTTCATCACTCAAAACACTCATCTGACTCAGTTTATACGTTGAAGAACCAGAAAGATAACCTTCTGCTTTAATCTGTTCAAATTTAATCGTGTCATCATAAAGTGAATTTTTTGCAGAAAAGATTGACTGCGCATTTTCATACAAAAGCTTGATTTCGCTGTAAAAAGATTTTTCAAGAGTAAGGGCTCTCTGCTGCACTTTGCGCTTTGCACTTAAAAGTTCATGTTCTGCCTGAAGCAGCGTTACATCACGTTTTGTCTTATCCGGCGAAATTATATCAGCAGAAACAGACAGCGCAGTGTTTTTCATTGTTTTGCTGCTTGAATTTATGTTTATGTCAGAACTTGCAGAAAAAGAAAGGTTTCTTGCTTCTGGCAGAGTTGCTTTTACACTTGGATTTACTGAATATGTCAAAGAACCGTTTTCAGCAGAAAATGACATTGTTCCTGTTGAAAGCGTAATGTCAAATCCATTATTTATTTCTGAAATCTGAAAAGAAAGAGCCGTTTTTTGAACATCAAGAGTCAATTTTTTAAGCTCCACGTCGTTCGCAAGATAGCCAGACAACAATTGAGAAAGAGAATAGCCGTCATTTTCATCAGCAAAGCACAGCCCTATACAGAAAAAAAAGACCGCCACAATGCTTAGAATTTTCAGTTTCATAAGAAAGATACTATCATATACAAGAAAACCAGCGCAATTAATATTTTGTTATTATACGGAACTTTGCAAATTAAAACGCCATTTTAACAAGAGAAAAATCACTGACAAGAAACAGCACGTCATCCACTCAAAAAAATCTCAAAATGTGCGCCGAACTTTTTTTGCTTTATGCCGTGTACCACTAGCAAAAGCAGTGCATAAACGCTAAAATCTGTGTATGCAAAAATCACTGTATCAGATTCTTGAAAACGCAGACATTGAATGTCCTGCTGAACATAAAAACATTCAGATTAAAGGTTTAGCTTTTGATTCAAGAGCCGTAAAAGAAGGTTTTTTATTTTTTGCACTTCCAGGCGTTCATACAAACGGCAACCGTTTTATTGCAGCCGCACTAAAAAACGGAGCAAAAGCCATTGTCTACCAGGACGAACTGCCAGAAGACCTGCAGATTCAAAGTGATATTGCATTTTTGCATGTAAAAGACAGCCGTTTTGTCATGGCTCCAATTTCAGAAGCTTTTTATGATTTTCCTACAAAAAAACTTGTAATTTTTGGTGTAACAGGAACAGAAGGAAAAAGCTCAACAGTTTCTTTTCTCTGGCAGCTTTTAAGAAAAGCCGGCAGAAAATGCGGTTTTATTTCAACTGTTGAATATTCGCTCGGCGAAGAAGCATTGCCCAACCCGGAACACCAGACCACACCGGAAGCACCAATTATCTGCGCAAAACTTTACGATATGATTCAAAACGGCTGTACTCATGCAGTCATTGAATCTTCGTCACACGGGCTTTCTGAAAAAACAAACAGGCTTGGTTCTGTGCTTTTTGACGCAGTTGCCTTTATGAACGTAACACAGGAACATCTGGAATTTCACGGTACGCTGGAACAATACAGAGCTGACAAAGCAAATCTTTTTAAAGCATTAAATAAACACGACCATAAGAAAATTTTAGGTTCATCTGAAAAAGCAGAACAGATAAATGCCGCAGGTGCTGTCAATCTTGACGACAAGGCAGCAGGATTTTTTGCTCAAAAAACAACTCACAAAGTTTTCGGTTTTTCACTAAAAGAAAATCCGTCTGTTCCAGACACAATAAATGATTATTTTACAGCAAAAGACATAGCTGAAACTTCCACAGGCGTAACATGCAGAATTTCAAAACTGCATAAACAGGGTGCAGAAACAAAAATTGAATATGAACAGTCTGTTTCCCTTTCTGTACGCGGTTCATTCAACGTTTATAATGCACTTGCTTCAACAATTCTTATATCTGCTGTTGAAGGCATAGACGAACGCACAATTTTTGAATGGTGGAAAACACTTAAGCCGATTACAGGCAGGATGAGCATTATTGATGAAGGACAGCCTTTCGAAGTTGTCGTTGACTATGCACACACACCTTCTTCTTTTTCAACAATTTTTGAACCGCTCGACAGGCGGCTTCATGCACAGAATCATCGCATAATTTCAGTTTTTGGTTCTGCAGGCGAGCGCGACACACAGAAACGCCCGGAACAGGGTCGTATTGCGTCTGAACATTCAGACATCGTCATTTTGACAGATGAAGACCCACGCAAAGAAGACGGAACAGCAATTTTAAAAGAAATTGCTGCAGGATGCACAAACAAAACCGAAAACGAAAACATGTTTTTAATAAACAACCGTCCCAAAGCCATACGCAAAGCGTTCAGTCTTGCAAAGCAAGGCGACCTTGTTCTGCTGCTTGGCAAAGGACACGAAAATTCAATTATATATAATGACACTGCCACACCTTATGATGAAATTGCAGAGGCAAAAGCAGCGCTGAAAGAAATGGGCTACACAAAAGCCCAGGAGGAATAATTTATGAATGTTGCGATTCTTTATGGCGGCAAATCAAGCGAACACGAAGTGTCTTTGCGGTCTGCAACTGCAGTTGTACAGAACATTGACACAAAAAAACATAACATTCTGCTGATTGGAATTACAAAAGAAGGCAGATGGTTTTTGCAGTCTTCAAAAGAAATTGACAAAGTCAAAAAAAATGCAAATGCAACTCTTACCATAAAACAGAACCCTGACATGGTTGTTTCTGTAATTCCAAACGGCGGCACAGAAGGCGGCTTGATTACAGTTGGTTCAAACTTTGGCGCAAAGAACCTGCCAGTTGACGTTGTTTTTCCAGTTTTGCACGGAACATACGGCGAAGACGGAACTGTACAAGGTCTGTTTGAAATTGCAAACATTCCTTATGTCGGCGGCGGCGTTATGTCAAGTTCTGTTTCAATGGACAAAGAAAAGACAAAGCAAATCTGGATTCATGCAGGACTTCCTGTAGTTCCGTTTGTATGCGTCCGCAGATATGAACACGACAACGAAGAATTGTGGCAGAATGCATTGAAAAATGTAGAAAAAGACTTTACTTATCCAGTTTTTGTAAAACCATGCTGCGCAGGCAGTTCTGTCGGTGCTTCTAAAGCAGCAAACAGAGATGAACTTGAAGCAAATGCAAAAGAAGCATTCCTATGGGACGATAAAATTCTTATTGAACCATTTATCGAAGCAAGGGAAATCGAATGTTCTGTTACAGGCAACACAGAAATTACTGCATACACACCAGGCGAAATTGTTTCAAGCCACGGGTTCTATGACTACGATGCAAAATACAACGATCCGAACGGTGCACAGCTGCTCATTCCGGCTGACCTTGATGATGCACAGCTTCGCACAGTACGTGAAATGGCAAAAAAAGCTTACTGCGCGCTTGATCTTTCGGGACTTTCCCGCGTTGACTTTTTTATTGACAAAAAAAGCGGCAAACTTTATCTGAACGAAGTAAACACAATTCCAGGTTTTACTTCAATCAGTATGTTTGCAAAAATGTGCGAAGCTTCCGGCCTGCACTACCCGGAACTTATTGAAAAACTTCTTGCACTTGCAATTGAACATTCAAAGAGCCGTGCTTCTTTAAAAACGAGTCGTGCATGAATTTTGAACATTTTTATGACGCAGAATGCGCTTTTAAATCGATAGAAGACATAAAAGGCAAGCACGTAACAATTATGGGGCTGGGCTTAAACGGCGGCGGAATTGCTTCTGCTTTGTTTTTTGCACGGCACGGTGCTTTTGTTACCATAACAGACATGAAAACAGAAGCAGAGCTTGCTCCGTCTGTTGAAACAATCAAATCTTCTGGCATAGACATGCAGAACATACGTTTTGTGCTTGGCCGCCACGAAATTGAAGATTTTGCAAACGCCGACTGCGTTATAAAAAACCCGGGTGTTAAATTTGAAAATAACAAATATCTTGCATGTGCAAAGCACATTGAAACAGATCTGTCCATTTTTCTAAGATTCAGCCCGGCACCAATAATTGCCGTAACAGGCAGCAAAGGAAAATCATCAACTGTAAGCGCAATTCATTTTGGTTTGTGCGAAGCAGGTTTTAACGCTTTTCTTGGCGGCAACATAACAGTCAGCCCGCTTACATTTTTTGAAAAAACAACAAAAGACACACCTGTGGTTCTTGAACTTTCAAGCTGGCAACTTTCAGACCTGCGCGGCAGAGGCGTGCTAAAACCCAAAATTGCAGTGCTTACAACAATTGTGCCAGACCACCAGAACTGGTATGGTGCAATGGAACCTTATGTTGCAGACAAAAAACTTATCTATAAAGACCAGACATCTCAAGATGTAACACTCTGCAAGGCAAATGATAAATGGGGCAGCATTTTTGCTTCTGAAACAAAAAGCAGCGTCGTTTTTTATGACACAAGCATTGCAGACGAAACTGAACGTCAAAATAAAACAGGCGCATGGCTTGAAAAAGACGGTGCAGGCTTTTTCTTTGAACCAAACTTGAAACTGCCGCTTTTTGAATGCAAGCGCACAAACAGCAGCCCAAACACAGAAGAAGAACAATACAAAGAGAACCAGGTTCTTGGCACAAATTTAAAAGTGCCCGGCATGCACATGAAAGAAAATCTTCTTAAGGCGGCTGCCGTAATGCGTCTTATGGGTGTAAGCGCTGTTGAAACAGCTGAAATTTTGAGCCGCTACAAAGGAATTGAACACCGGCTTGAAAATTTTTTTGAATATAAATCACCAAAGGGAAATCTGTTCAGCTTTTACAATGATTCTGCAGCAACAGTTCCAGAAGCAGCAGCTGCTGCATTGCGTTCATTTGAAAAACCAATTGTGCTTATTTCAGGTGGAACAGACAAACAGTGCACATTTGAACCATTTGTTGAAGCATTAAAAGAAACGACACAGAAACAGCAGCTTAAAGCACTTTATCTTCTTGAAGGAAGTGCAACACAAAAACTTATAAACGCACTGCCAGAAACTTTTGCAAAAGAAAATGCAGTACTTTCAAAAACATTGAATACAGGCACATTTTCAAGTCTTGAAACCCTTTTGCAGACATTAAAAACAGACCTCGATTCACTTGATTTGCAAAAAGATTCGCCGGTTATCGTTTTCTCGCCAGGCGCAACGTCTTTCGGCATGTTCAAAAACGAATTCGACCGCGGCAACACGTTCAAAGCCATGGTAAAGAAGATTTTTGGTTAATGCGAACCTCGTTTGTGGCGCACAACCGTGTACCACAAACGAAACATCAGACAGAAAAATTCTGAAAGTCAAAGATACACAGACTGCTTTGCAGATTCAAAAAAACAGATACTTTCATTAATCAAAATCTATTAAATTTAACGCTACCTTTATGCCGCCGCATTTAGGGCATTTTGGAATCAGAGGAACAGTCCAATTCATTATTCCATTTCTAATTCCAATTTTTTCAGTACTTTCACCTCCTGTAAAAAAATACCGGCATTCTTTACAGACAAAGCACATTCCTTCAAAAATAAATTTAGACACAAATACTCCTTTTCTGCATATGCTTAAAATTAAACACACAAACAAAGCTTTTATGTTTTAATCATTGAAGACTTGTAGTTTCTTAATATAACCTGATGGATGCGACAAAGAATGTCATGGGCAAGCATTTTAATAAAACATATAAAATTTTCAAGAATTTTCACAAAAAAGCACGAAAAAAATAATTTTGAACCTATATACATTGTGAGAATTAAATTTCATACAGGAGGCTCACAATGAAGCCGATTGAACAGCTGACATTTACCGATGACTATATGTTCGGTGAAGTCATGAAAAATGAAAAAATCTGCAAAGGCGTAATAGAGCGTCTTTTACACATCAAAGTTTCGCGCGTTGAGCTCATTACGCTGCAAAAAGACATTTCACCATATTACGAAACTCGCGGCGTGCGCTACGACGTCTATGTCAAAGATTCCGATAAAGTTTACGACATTGAGATGCAGAACAAGCATTACAGTGACATCGAAAAGCGTGCACGCTATTATCAGTCCATGCTTGACATTGACATGCTCGCTAAAGGCGCAAGCATCAAAGAACTCAAGGAAAGTTTCATCATTTTCATTTGCAAAACCGACCCGTTTAAGTTCGGCGAGCCGTGTTACAAGACAAAAACTGTGTTCGAAAATCACCCCGAAAAAATATTCGATGACAAGACGCGCAGAATCTTTTATAATGCAAGTGCGTACACAAAAGAATCAGACCCGGAACTTTATTCATTTTTGCAGTTTGTGAGTACCAATGTT
Organism: Treponemataceae bacterium; assembly: GCA_024402455.1. The sequence goes on along the minus strand of JAKSTS010000004.1, from coordinate 36,512 downwards.
CCAAAAGATGACTTCACCGACAGGATTTTCAATCTTGTTGAACAAAACAAACAGGACGAACAGTTCAGGAGTGAGTATATGAGATGCAATCTTCATGATTATGACATTATGGAAGAAGCAAAACTGGAAAATAAGCTTGAAAATGCCCGGAATCTTCTTGCAATGAATCTTGGTACTTATGAACAAATTGCACAAGTTGTGAATTTACCTCTAGAAACTGTACAAAAACTTGCAGAAGAACTTAAAGCAGAGCCGGTTTTGCAATAACCTCTTTTCGCAACAGATTAATCTTAAGCAAAAATCAATTCCAACTTAGGGAATGACAATTTTCTCAAAACAACAAGTTCTTTTATAAGGATTGAAAAAGATGGAGGATAAAAAGTCTTCCATCTTAATCTAAGTTTTCTATTGACTTAAAGTTTTGTAGTTTGCTATAATCGCTCAATTATACATTTAACTAAAAGCTGAACTTTACGTTTTGGCTTTTGGTTCTAGCAGTAAACAAAGAGCATTCTTGCAATGTGTTAAAAAGAAAATCTAACATCGATTTGCAGGTTTTCTAAAACATTTGCAGGCATCTTCTAAAACTTTTAAAAGATGTCCTAAAGCTTATCTAAAATCTTTGAGGAAATGCTCTATTTCATATAGAAGCGCTTGCAAGGAGATTTTATGGCGTATTTTTTTGAAGAACCTTCACACACATTCGGAGAGTATCTGCTCGTTCCTGGTTACACTTCAGCTGATTGCATTCCAGCAAATGTAAATCTTAAAACACCTGTCGTAAAATTTAAGAAAGGTGAAGAGCCTTCACTTACAATGAATATTCCGCTTGTTTCTGCGGTCATGCAATCTGTTTCAGATGACAAATTGGCAATCGCTCTTGCAAAAGAAGGCGGAATTTCTTTTATTTATGGTTCACAGACAATAAAAGACCAGGCTGCAATGGTTGCACGTGTAAAAGGTCACAAAGCAGGCTTTGTAACTTCAGATTCAAACGTTCGCCCTGATGCAACTTTACAGGATGTTGTTACATTAAAAGAAAAAACAGGACATTCTACAGTTGCCGTTACAGAAGACGGCACACCAAACGGAAAACTCAAAGGAATCATTACAAGCCGCGACTTCAGAATCGGCTATGCAGACATGAACTCTAAAGTTTCTGAATATATGACGCCGTTCAGCGAGCTTATCACAGGAAAAGACGGAATTTCACTTTCTGAAGCAAACGAACTTATCTGGAAACACAAGCTTAATTCACTGCCAATCATCGACAAAGACGGCTGCCTTAAATACATGGTTTTCAGAAAGGACTATGCAAGCCACGAAGAACATCCGCTTGAACTTCTGGACAAACAACACCGCTACATTGTCGGCGCAGGCATAAACACAAGAGATTACATGGAACGTGTTCCAGCTCTGCTTGAAGCAGGCGTTGACATAATGACACTTGATTCAAGCGAAGGTTTTACAGAATGGCAGCGCCGGGCTTTGCACGACATTCACGCTAAATGGCCGGATGCAAAAGTCGGTGCAGGAAACGTTGTAGACAGAGACGGCTTTATGTTCCTTGCAGAAGCCGGAGCAGATTTTGTAAAAATCGGTATTGGCGGCGGTTCAATCTGTATTACACGCGAACAAAAAGGCATCGGCCGTGGTCAGGCAACAGCAACAATTGAAGTTGCAAAAGCAAGAGATGAATATTTTGCAAAAACCGGCGTTTATATTCCTATCTGTTCAGACGGCGGCATTGTTCACGATTATCATATGACACTGGCCCTTGCAATGGGTGCAGACTTTGTAATGCTCGGCCGTTATTTTGCAAGATTTGACGAAAGCCCGACAAACAAGCTTATCGTAAACGGCAACTACGTAAAAGAATACTGGGGCGAAGGTTCAAACAGAGCACGCAACTGGCAGCGCTACGATTTAGGCGGTGCAAGCAAGCTCAGCTTCGAAGAAGGCGTTGATTCTTACGTTCCTTATGCCGGCAGCCTGCACGACAACGTAACGATGAGCATGAACAAAATCAGGCACACAATGTGTAACTGCGGTGCCGTTACAATTCCAGAACTGCAGGAAAAAGCAAAATTGACTTTGGTTTCTCAGGCTTCCATCAATGAAGGAAGCGCTCATGATGTCATTGTAAAAACAACAAGCCTTCATTCATAAAAGGCATTAACTGCTGATATTTTGAAAGACATCTTAGAATCTGCCTAAGATGTCTTTTTTTATTTTTGGCGCTTCAGTAATTCTTCTTTTTGGAGTTTTTAGAAAAAAAAAGAATGACAATAAAATATTATCGTGGTACAATTTAGTTATTACGGAGGGGAAGTTTCATACAGATTTTTATCTGATCTGTAATTCCAAATATCCATGTTCGGTAGCATGTTTTTACCGAGTTCTTACAGGAGAATTTCATGGCAATTGATATGAACCTTGTTAATGAAGCATCTAAATTGCAGCATAGTGTCGAAGAAGCAAAAGCAGCAGGAAAAGCAATTTCTACAATTGTTGTTTCAGACGCTTTTTTTAAGTTCTGCGAATCAAATACACCTGGATGGGATAAAACTTTGTATGGTCATCCAGTAAAAGTTGACGCAGGTTTAGGCAGTGCAGACTATCGTCTTGAATAAGCGACTGGATGATTTTGCATTAAAAGAATTCTAGCTTTTTAGAAAATCTTTAACGGAACAGGACTTTTCGAAAAGTACTTAATGCTGATTTTGTATTAAAAATAATATTCAGCATCAATGAATTAATACTTTCCGGGCAGTCCTGTTTTTTTTTAGCATGCGTCTGTTTTCTGCAAAAAAAACCGCATGTCTTGAACAATCAAAACATGCGGTTTTATTCAGAATAAACGAAATTATAATTAAAAATTTAATCTTCTATTCTTCAAAACGAATCAATTCCCACAAAGCCGAATACTTTGCAAGGTCTTCTGCAAGATCTGCCTTGATTTCACAGTTTGCAAGCTCTTCAACAGCATAATGTGGTTTTTTGGTCATATACTGTGCAGCAGATGGATTTACACCGGCAGGAAAACCAAACTGATCAAGGAACTGTGCATAAATTTCAGGTCTATGAATAAAATTGATAAATTCCATTGCAAGGTCTGAATGCTTGCTGTTCTTCAAAATGCACATTGAATCGATGTACATCGGACCGCCCTCTTCTGGAATAAAGAAATCAATTTTATCCCAGTCGTTTTCTGGAACTTCGCCAAAAACAGCTTCTGCATAACCCTGAACAACCCAGAAATCACCAGAAGCAAAAGATTTTCCAAAACCTTCTGCATCAAATTTTACGATATTCGGTTTCCATGATTTATTGATTAATTCAACAGCTTCTGCAAGTTCGCCGTCATCTGTTGTATTTACAGAATAACCAAGAGAAATAAGAGCATCGCCCAAAACTTCACGCATATCATCAAGCATGCTCATGCGCTGCTTTAAGTTTTCATCTGCAAAAATTGACCAGTTGCGGCTGTAATCTGAAGCTTTTTCTTTATTTACGGCAATTCCAGCTGCACCCATAAAATACGGAACACTGTATTTCATTTCAGGATCATATGTTGCTTTAGAAAGAACAAGGTCGCTTATATTTGCTTTATTAGTAAGCTTTGAATGATTAATTTCCTTGAGCATTCCTTCTTTAATCATAATCGAAACATAGTCTTGAGAAGGAATAACTATATCATAACCACTGGCACCAGCTTTCAGCTTTGCATACATTTCTTCGTTAGATGCATAACTGTCAACTTTAACTTTTACACCAAATTCAGTTTCAAACTGTTTTATAACAGAATCCGGCGTATAATAAGTCCAGTTAAACAGATACAATGTTTTTCCATCGTCTTTTGAACAGCCAGTAAACATAGCCAGCAAGAAAACAGCAGCCAAAAACTGCAAAACCTTAGAGAATGTACATTTTTTCATAAAACGTAGCCTCCATAAAAGTAAAGTGAGCCCTGAAATCTGCATTTTCAAAGCCATCATAAGGGAACTCTAAAAAGTTGATTCATTAATTTTTCAGAAGCACCCATAAATTATTTTAAGAACATTTCCAAAGACTTAATTTCAGAAATGCCCGTTCTAATTTTCTAAAAATTTCGTATAAAAAATTCTATTGGGAAGCTGCAATTGTCTTAAGGAAATCCCTCAGTAAAAATGCCATAAGCATTGTTGCAAGAATCATCACAAAAGACAGTGCATTAATTACAGGCGACACTCCGAAACGAATCATTGAATAAACATAAAGCGGCAATGTCGTTGAGCCAGGCCCCGAAACAAAGAACGTAATGACAAAGTCTTCAAGCGACATCGTTACAGCCATTAAAAAACCTGAAAAAATTCCAGGCATAATGGCAGGAATAATAACCTTTATCATTGTCTGCTTTTCAGTTGCACCCAGATCATGCGCCGCTTCAATAATGGAAAAATCAAATTCATCAAGACGCGCAAGTACCATCAGAAAAACAAACGGCAGACAGAAAGTCGTATGCGCAATAAAGATTGTCAGCATTCCAAGTTTCATTCCAACACCAGAAAAGAAAATCAACATTGAAACACCAATAATAACTTCCGGCAGAACCATCGGCAGAAAACTAACAGTCTGAATATAAAGCTTGCCTTTAAATTTATACCAGTTAATGCCAATTGCAGCCAAAGTTCCAAGAACTGTTGAAACGGCAGCAGAAGACAAAGCAATAATAAAGCTGTTTTCCAGTGCAATCCACAGTTCACTTGAATCAAAAATCAATTTTTCGTACCAGACTAAAGAAAAGCCTGTAATTTCAGAACCTTTGCTGGGGTTGAATGAATATATTCCAATAACAACAAGCGGCAGAAACAAAAACACAAGCGTAATGACAAGCACAACCATTGAAAAAGAAATTTTACCAGAGGCATTCTTTTGCATTGCACGCTTTGCATGCCTTGCAGGTTCAGACAACGGCTTCTTTTTATTTATGCGGTTTACAATAGCTTTATATGGAGATTTTATCATTGTCGTGCATCCTCTCCTGTTTTGGTTTTTAAGCTTGCTTCTTTCTTAGATGAAGACATCATCCAGAGAACACCTGCTGTACTTACAAGTGTAATAATCATCGCAAAAGCAGATGCCAAAGGCCAGTTTCTTGTTTTATTGACCTGGTCAACAATGATATTACCAATCATGTAGGAATCTTTGCCGCCGACAAGCAGAGGCACTGTATAAGCACCGAAAATCGGAATGAATGTAAAAATCAATGCAGTTACAATTCCGCTTTTAATATTTGGCAGAAGAACCTTGCAAATAGCAGTCAGTTTTCCAGCGCCAAGATCCTGTGCAGCTTCGAGCAAAGAAAAGTCAAACTTGTCTATTGCCGTAAAGACAGGCAGAATTGCATAAGGCAGATACATGTATACAGAAACAAGGATAACGGCCTGCTGATTATAAAGCAGCTTCAAATAGCTGTCTGTAAGGCCGACCAGCCGCAAAAACTGGTTTACAAAACCTTCGTTGCCAAGAATGCTCATCCATGCAAAAATGCGAATCAACGAATTTGTCCAAAATGGAATGATGACCATAAAAAGGAAAATCGTCTGATGACGGCTTCTTGCCATTGCATAGCCGCATGGCAATGCCAGCAGAATTGTAATCAATGTTGACAGTAATGAAATATAAAGAGTGCGTACAAAAACTTTAAAATAGCTGAAGTTAAACATCTTTATATAAGCATCAAAAGTAAACTTGTATTCAACACCGCCGTAAAGCCCTTTTTTCAAAAAGCTGTACAGCATGATTATCAAAAGAGGAACTACAAAAAATAAAGAAAACCAGACACCCATAGGCCATGCATATAAAGCACCGATACCGCCACGGATTCTTGAAACAAACGCACCAAAAGATTTTTTTGCTTTGCCTGTTTTTGTATTTTCAGCCTGAATTGATTTATTCTGTTCTTCAGGTGGCTTTGCAGAAGAAATTTCACTCATTGATCAATGTCCTCCACAATATATCCGTCATTTGCGCTCCAAGACACGTAAACCTTGTCTTTCCACTCAATTTCCGGACCGTCATCAAGATAATTTGTATGCTGCTTATAAACCTTTATCAAAGTGCCAGTTTCAAGTCTGACATAAAATTTAGACTGAAAACCAGAATAAACAGGTTCTTCAACAACACCCTGGAAAATATTTATGTCTTCGCGTGTTGTATTCGGTTTATCAAGTGTAATACGAATTTTTTCCGGTCTGACAGTAAAACAGATTTTCTGACCAGGTTTTGTTTCTTCGTAATCAGTAACCATTACAGGAGTTTCAAATTCCGGAATGTTAAGACGAACCATGTATTCAGCAGGTTTGTCTTCCGGCATTTTGATTTTAGAACATGTTTCAACACGGGCAGCAAAAAGATTTGTTTCTCCAATAAATTTGGCAACAAATTCAGTTGCAGGGCTTTCATAAATTTCAAAAGGTGTTCCAACCTGCAGCACTTTTCCCTGATTCATTACAGCAATTCGGTCTGAAACAGAAAGAGCTTCTGACTGGTCGTGCGTTACATAAATGAATGTAATTCCAATCTTATCATGAAGGGCATCAAGATCAACAAGCAGGTTTGAGCGAAGCTTTGCATCAAGTGCAGAAAGCGGCTCGTCAAGCAGCAGAACACGAGGTTCGTTGATAAGTGCACGTGCGATTGCAACACGCTGGCGCTGACCGCCAGAAAGCTGGTTAGGCTTTTTATTCATATGCGCATCAAGCTGAACCATATGCAGATATTCGCACACTTTGTCATCAATTACCTTTTTATCTTCTTTGCGCAGGCGCAAAGGAAAAGCAACATTTTCATAAACGGAAAGATGAGGAAAAAGTGCATAATTCTGAAAAACTGTATTCGACTGACGTTTATTTGCAGAAAGAGAAATAACATTCTCACCATCAAAAAGAACAGTACCTTCATCAGGAAATTCAAATCCCGCTATAATGCGAAGCAATGTAGTTTTGCCACAGCCAGAAGGTCCCAAAAGAGAAAAAAACTCACCCTGTCTAATTGTAAAATCAACATTTTCAAGTGCATGAAAAGAACCAAAGTTTTTAGACACGTGATTAATAGTTACAGAACTGCCATTCACTGTATTTCGCGTTCCTCCGAAAAATGCAAACTAAGATGCAAACAGCAATAAACAGTAAAAACTGAATATTGCACGTCAGATTAAGAGAAGACTTAAAAACATAAGCCTCTCGAAAAAAACAACCTCAAAAAAAATTCAATTGAGGTTTATTTAAGGACACCTGTAAAAAATTAAGGTGCCATAGAATTTTAAGTCATTGGAATAAAACAACTTAAAATATCTCACATTTTTAAAGGCGCTCTAAAAATCTATATTTTTAAAGCCTCATTGATAATTAGGTCAAAAAGCTCTAATTGTCAATAGCAAATATAATGGAAGTTATCAAAACTTCCATTTTTTATTCGTTTTCCTTATAAATCCAATACCCTTTATGCCGCACAGATTTCTGTAATTAAAACCTGTACACAGATTAAAGCCGCACGACTCCAGCTTTAACCTGTACATTTTTCAGTCTTTAAAAGATTTGCGTACCTGCACCAGCTGTTCAGATATTTTAATTTTCTGAGGACACAAAGATTCACATTTGCGGCATGAAACACAAAGATCTGCACCATGCCCGTCATTTTTAATTTTCACATAATTGCCGGATACAGCCGGACCATCTTCAAGTGCACCGGTCATGGACATGCGGTTCCATTCTGCAAATATAGCCGGAATATCAACATTCTTTGGACATGGCATGCAATAACGGCAGCCTGTGCACGAAACTTTTATGCGATGCTTAAACCAATCTGCAGCAGATTCTACGACTTTCAGCTGTTTAGAAGGCAGAGAATTCGGTTTTGCACAAGAAGCAGTTGCACAGTTCATCATAAGCTGGTCAACAGAATTCATTCCGCTCAAAGCGCAGACAACTTCCTGATTTTCAAGAACCCATCGCAAAGCCCATTCAGAAGGCGTACGTGGTTTTTCTGCATGCGCAAAAATGTCGATTACGCCTTTTGGAGGCATTGCAAGCAAACCGCCACGCAATGGTTCCATTACGATTGTTCCGATATTGCGCTCTGCTGCATATGCAATGTCTTTTGCAGTTCCCTGAATATCTCCGTCAAGATAGTTGTACTGAACCTGACAGAATTCAGCTGATTCATATTCATCAATGATTTTTTCAAAAACTTCAGGCGTGTCATGAAATGAAAAACCAATATGACGGATTTTTCCAGATTCTTTAAGCTCATCAAGCAGACTCAGAATATCCAGTTTTTTTACTTTTTCCCAATGGTCTTTGCCCAATGCATGAAGCAGATAAAAATCAATATGGTCAGTCTGAAGCCGCTCCAGCTGAGTTTCAAAAATTGAACGGGCTTTTTCTTTTGAATCAACGTCCCAAACCGGCAATTTATCTGCAATGTAAATTTTCTGACGAATTCCGAGTTCCTTTACAATCTGACCAAAAACAGTTTCAGACGTTCCACCATGATATGGATATGCCGTATCAAAATAATTAATGCCCTGTTCAAAGGCCAGCGAAACAAGCTCTTTCGTCTTGTCATAATCTATAGAAGAATCTGGTTTTACCGGCAGACGCATCAAGCCAAAGCCAAGCACAGAAACCTGCATTTCCGGCATTTTTGGAAAATTTCGATAAAGCAAAATCAACTCCTGTAATTTATAAAATCATCTGTTCAAACACATAATTTAACAGCTTTATTTTAAGCGTACTTTGACAAACATGCTACTTTTTTTTCAAAAAAAGTTTGACCGTGTACCAAAAATATGCAAAAATTAACAAAACGGCTGCAAACTTCGTTCTGTTTGCATATTTTATGATTTTGCATTTTAATATAAATATACATCTTTCAAAATCAGTATAATAGGATTATTCAGAAAAATTTTAAGCGGATTCTTAAAATTTTAGGAGGAATATATGCTTGCGATGTTCTTTGGTGTTTTATTCGTTGCTTTTACAGTATTTGCAGCTCTGCCCGCCGGTTTAGGTTGGGGAACTGAAATTATTGCATTTTTAAAAGGCGGGCTTCCTGTTGCAGCTGCATTAATCGGACTTGTTTCGTTCTTTATTGGAATTGCAGATTTAAAAGACAAGGCTGAAGCCAAAAAAGAAGAAGAAGCCTCAAAAGAAACAAACTGAACAAAAATCTTCTCAAAACAAAAAGCAGTATCTATACATGTCAGTTATATTTCGTACAAACTGCCGTTTTACAGGATTGACTAAAGTGCATGCTTAGTTTCCAGAACCAGCAGCTCTAACACTGTGCGTTATGTTTTCTTTCCAAACTGGTACAGCGCACTCCGCTCAAATAAAGCAAAATCCCATTTACTGCTGTTGCAATAATTTATATTATCAATAGTATTAAAAACTCTATTGACACACTGCATTAAAAAATTCTATTATGAGTTTCCCGTAATATCTGCGCTATGAAAATAGCGGTGCTTAAGGTCTGCTCGCCGAAAGCACAGCAGCAGAATCTGATGCAAGATGAAGCTGCACAAAAGATTTTTTTATTAAGGTACATACATGAAAACCATTTTTTTAAAAGAACAAGAAGCTGTTCGCAACTGGTATGTTATCGATGCTGCTGACAAGCCGCTCGGTCGTGTTGCTGCAAAAGCTGCTTCAGTGTTGCGTGGCAAAGACAAAGCCTCTTACACCCCTAATCAAGAGATGGGTGATTTCGTAGTTATCATCAATGCTGACAAAATTGCTGTAACAGGCAAAAAAGCAACAGATAAGATGTATTATCACCACACAGGTTACATCGGTGGAATGAAAGCTAATAACTTCGAAAAAACAATTGAACGTCATCCAGAAGCTCCTCTTATGGAAGCTATTAAAGGAATGATTCCTAATGGTCGTTTGGGACGCAGACTGCTTACCAATGTTAAGATTTATGCAGGTGCAGAACATCCGCACACAGCACAGAATCCACAGCCACTCGAAGTTTAATGATTAGGAGATTATCGTGGTAAAAAATATTGCTATTGGTACTGGAAGAAGAAAGACAGCAACTGCACGCGTTTTTGTTCGCGACGGTTCTGGTAAAATTGTTGTAAACGGAAAAGAGTTAAACGCATATTTCGCTACACCATCACAGGTTTTGGTTGTTCGCCAGCCTTTAATGGTTACATCAAGCGAAAACAAATATGATATTTTGATTAATGTTGTAGGCGGCGGTCTTGACGGACAGGCTGGTGCATGTCTGCATGGCATTTCTCGTGCTTTGCTTCAGATTGACCAGTCAAACCACAATGCTCTCAAAGCAAACGGATATCTTACACGTGACTCACGCATGGTTGAACGCAAAAAGTACGGTCGCCGTGGTGCACGCCGCAGATTCCAGTTCAGCAAACGCTAATCTTTCAAGGTTATTTGTTTTATGTTCAGCGCTGTTTCAACAGAAGAGGAATCTCTGGTTGTTTCAAACAGCGCAAACATGCTGATTTATTCAGCAGTAAAGACTTCAGAAGATGTTTATAAATTAAACACGTCTCTGGGGTCTTTTTTTTTAAGAACAGTCTATCTGAATGATGACATTTCTGCCCTTGAAAACAACACAAAAGGTGCGCCAGTTTTCATAAAAGCATCAGACTTAAAAAAAGAAGAACATACAGAAAAAAAACAAAGCAAGCACAACACTTCTGCACTGCTAGATTTCGACAGCATTGAAGCAAACACACAGCTTGACGAAGAGTTAACTTCAAAAATACTTGAAGCCGCCCTTGCCTACTCTGCTGAATTTGCAGCAGTTTCTTATCTTGAACGCTCAGAATACAGTTCTGAACTTTTAAAACGAAAACTAAAACAGAAAGGACATTCTCCAAACGCCATACAAAAAGCCCTTGATTATGTCCAGTTCCGCGGCTGGCTTTCAAACGAACGCTATGCAGGTGCTTTTTTGCGCAACCGTTCAATAAGCCGCTGCGAAGGACGTTCACGGCTGCTGGCAGAACTGCAGCACAGAGGCATAAACAGAGAAATTGCGGAAAAAGCTTTGGACGAGGTTTTTGAACAAAAAAACGAAAACCAGCTTTTGGCAAAAGCTGCCGCAAAATTAAAAAAAAGAGGAAAAACACCAGAACAAATCCAGCAGTCCCTTATACGACTGGGTTTTTCATGGAATGATATAAGACAATATTTTAGAGATAATTGTTAAATTTCTACTAAAAATGAATATTTTCCACGACAGGGACTATATTTTTCTATTGAAATATGCTAACATCTTATGAATATGCTGAATTTTTTTCATTGCTAAGTTGTATGCTATAAAATCATGTTTATTAAATGCGAAAGCTATGCTTTTATCAGCAATGCAAATGAGACAGATCATTTTCATTTTTTGGTTTATTAGAGATAAAAGAAGGTTACAATGGCAAAAGATTTGAACAAAACTGTTGTTTATTCTGCTCTGGAAGTAGCAAACATCTGCGGAGTAGTAAACCAAACTGCAATTAACTGGATTAGAAACGGACATTTAAAGGCGTTCTCAACACCAGGCGGTCAATACCGCGTATATCGTGATGACCTGGTATTATTCATGAAAAACCGCGGAATGCGCATTCCTCAAGAACTTTCATCTAATGATGCAGTTGAAAAATCAAATGATTCCATTCTTATTGTTGATGACGACCAGGGATTAAATGCAGTTTTGAAAAAATACCTTGAAAAGGTTTTTCCGGACCTTGTAATTCACCAGGCTTTTGACGGATTTGAAGCTGGCGCAAAAATGGTAGAAAAACACCCGTTCTGTGTCCTGCTTGATTTGGATTTGCCAGGTGTAAACGGCTTTGATTTGTGTGCAAAACTAAAACAGGCAGAAGAATTCAATAAACCTTACGTAATTATCATAACAGCACTCGAAGAACCTGACTTAGAAAAAAAGGTCAAAGACTTAGGTGCAGACCTGTTTTTTCAAAAGCCGCTTCATTTAAAAGAAATTGCAGACAGCATGAAATCTTTTTTTGAATCGCTTTCTGAAAACTAAGCCGAATCTGCATGTTTTTAAAAGCCCCGGAATTAAATTTTTCGGGGCTTTATTGTTTATAAATAGCACTGATTTTTAAAGATTTAAATATAGCAAAAAGCATTTGCTTTTTGAGTCATTTTTTTTAATAAAAAAGTCTAAAAACTTCCTTCTGTTATCTCAATAACACCTTCCGGACGGACAGACATAACAAAAACAGGCGATTTTTCGTCTTGAGAAACACCCAGAGATTTTTCCATAAATGCTTTATATTTTTCCGTCAATTCTTCTGGAAGCAGCGTCATTATTACACCGGCAAAACCACCACCATGAACACGGCAGACACCCGGCTTTTTTAATTTGTCTTCAAAAGAACAGTTTTCTTTCAAAAAAAGCTCGCTCAAAGCAAGACAGATACAAATGCTCTGTTCTTTTGGCTTTGACGAAACATAAACATTTTGAAGCCATTTCCACGAAGAATCTCCAGATTCTTTTACAAGACGCAGAAAACCTGCAAAATCATTTTGTTTTAAGCATTCAACTTCTTTTTCAACGCGCCGGTTTTCTTCAAAAAAATGAAAAGCGCGCATTACAGCACGGTCGCCGCAAGAAAGGCGAAGTTTTTCTAAATTATTCAGAATATCTTCCTTTAAAATTTCTCTTAACACAGATTTTCCAAAAAAGGACGCAACAGATTTCATTTCTAAAGGAATCGACGAATATTCTTCTGATAAATCAGCATGACTTTTGCCGGTGTTTGTTATTACAAGTGAATACCCTTCTTTTGAAAAATCAAAAGGAATTTTTTCAATTTCCGGCTTTTTCTCATTTTCAAAGTCAATTGTAACAAGACCGCCTGAAGCACATGATATCTGATCCAAAAGACCGGAACTTTTCTTCCAGTAAACATTTTCTGCAAATTTTCCAATTGAAGCCATTTCGCTTACAGAAATCTTTTTTTCTTTTTACTTGCTGTTCAAAACAAAACAAATCATCATTTCAAACGAAGCAGACGAACTGACCCCGGCCGCAGCAATCACACTGCTCGAAAAAACAGCACGAAAACCACCGATTTTATAGCCACTGTCTTTTGCACATTGCAGCATGCCTCGTACCAGAGCAATTGAACCTTTTTCGCCGTCATGTACTTCTGTTTCATCAACATTCACAGAATAATCTTCGTTATAGGTCAAATCACATATAGAAATAATGTTATCATCTGTTTTTGCAACAGCACCGATGCAATCAAGCTGAATTGAAGCTGCAATTACTTTTCCAAGATTATGATCTGTATGATTGCCGCTTACTTCGCTCCGGCCAGGAGAACTGAACAAACGAATCTGCTGGTCGCCAAAACGCTCGATAAAATGAGAAACTAGATTTTCATAACGTTCAATCTGAGTTAAAACAGAAGAAGAGCCATAAAGATTTGCAAAACGCTCTGCAACAGCTTCACTCCGCAAAAAAACAGAAGATTCACTTGCTTTCATATGCTTCCTTTTTATGGGTTTCCCTAAAAATTGATAAAACTGATTTTTAAAGCCACCCTTGTACACAATTCAATGTAAAAATATTTTAAACAAAAAAAGAGCAGACATCTTCTGACATCTGCCCCCTCTGCTTTTTAAAAAGCACCACTATAAAAATATGCAGGTCCTTTTGGACACTCAGACAAACGCCCGGTCATATCTTCAATTATTGAATCAGCTTTTGGTTCACAAATTTTTGAAGACATTTCTGTCAAAAGCTCCATAAATGATTTTTCGCGTTCATATTCAATATATTCAAAAGAAATGTCTTCATTGCCGAATAATTCACTTTTTGTATATTCAACAGCATCATTATAGGAACAGATTTTATCAATAAGTTTCAGCTTGAGTGCCTGCTGCGCAGTATAAACACGACCGTCTGCAAGTTCACGCACTTTTTCTATAGAAAGATCCCTTTCCTTTGCAACAATTCCTGTAAACTGATCATAAGCCTCGTCAATATAATCCTGCATAATTTTACGCTGTTCATCTGTCAGAGGTTCATTTATATTCATCATGTTTTTATTTTTACCGGCAGTAATTGAAGTTGATTCAATGCCATACTTTTCAAAAAAGCCTGTAAGTGTATAAATTGGTCCCATGATTACACCGATTGAACCTGTCGTACAATTGCGGTTTGTCATAATATAATCTGCAGCACAGCCAATATAATAACCACCGGAAGCTGCCATATGCGCAAAATAAGCATAAATCGGACGACCGCTTTCTTTATATTCACACAACTTAAGATAAAGCTCATCAGCCTCATATACCGTACCGCCAGGTGAATCAACAAAAATAAAAAGACCTTTGTTCTTATCATCATTAATAAGGCAGTCTATTGTATCTAAAAGCCATGCCTGATTATAAGTTTCGTTTTTTTCCTGAATTGTGCCCTTTATGTCGAGACGGGCAATATATTCGTGTGTATATTTTGGCAAACCAACATTTTTGCCTTTTTTATTAAGAGAATTAATAGAACTGATATCAAGCTTTTCAAAATTTTCAGTATTTTTATTGCTTGGCAAAAAAGCGCTGGCAATTGAAGTAACCAAAACAGCGGCAACAAGGAAACAAAAAACCCAGAATCCTCTTGATTTTTCCCACTTGTTTTTTTCATCAGCATTTTGTTTTTCAAAAGATGCACTTTGTGCAACAACTTCAAGCGGTTGAGCCTGAAAAGCAGGAGATTCTGTCTGTTCGGCAACCTGTTCTTCAACCAAAACCGGTTCTTCTGAAGGAATAATCTGTGCAGTCTGCTCTGCAGAACCTTCTATAATCGATTTATCTTTTAAATTTTTATCTTCTTCATTTGAATTAAAATCACTCATAATTTCTCCTGTACAATAATCTATAAAATCAATTTTTTTTACTTACATTCATCAAAATCTGCTTGAGTTACAGTACCGATACGCAAAGCTTCTTCTTTTAAATAATGATATATATTTACATGTGTAAGCTTCATGTAAGGTCCAACCCAAATAAATAAAACACCACAAGTACAAAAACTTAATATTAACCAACCAGCAAAACTTAAAAAAGTCATAAAAATCTCAGATTTATATCCACTTGTTATTTTAATACTTATGCGCATGGCTTTTTTTACAGACATATTAGGTTTTTCTGCAAGAACCAAGAACGTCATAGAATATGAAAACAATTTAATAATACCTGGAATAATAAAACAAACAGACCACAAGCATATCCAAAGAAGCATCCAAAGGAAGCTTAATACACCCGTTTTTAAATAGCTAAAACCATCGAAAAAAGTACAAAAATCTGGTTTTTGCTGTAATATCAATTTTTCATATTTAAGATAAAAACAGCTATTAGCAATTAAAAACCCACCACTTACCACTATCAATAAAATAAAAGAAAAAGCAAATGGCAAGACCCCTTTTTCTATGATAAACATAAGCAGTGTAATTACAGCAAAAGTAACTATTGATATAATAGCAGCACAAGGAAACCAAGTGCCTTTTATATGATTTTTTGCTTTTAATTTAAGCGCAACCCTATTAAACATAACATCCTCAATTACTTTAAAACCTAAAAACGACAAAATATCTAAAAATGCCGTTATTATGCTTAGCATAAACTCAAATAATAGTAAAGGTATCTTATTTTCTCAATTTTCAAGCAATTTCATTCCGATTTTTTTAAGCCTGTTTTTCTTTCAGCATATCTGAATAATAGCGCTCTTCTATGTCAGCTTTTGAAATTCCGCATTTTTCCAAAACTTCAAAAAGTTCATTCTGCACTTTTTTTACAGTAGCTTCTGTCTTGTCTTCACACAAAGTTTCAATTTCAACGAAACTGCCAAGTCCTTCAATTTCAACAAGCTCTATATGATATGCACCATAATGAAAGCTTTTTGACGTTTTGTGTTTGCGAAACGAAAAAGCAAAACCACAGCCTTCAAGCATTTGAATCAAAGCGTCGCCGTCAGAAACTTCAAATTCAATTTCTTTATTTACTTCAACACCACCCGGCAATTTTTCTTTCTGTTTATATGTCACCCAGTTTTTTTCAACAGTTTCGCTTTTTTCACAGACTGTTTTTTCAATACGGAGCCTTACGTTTTGTTTTGGTGCCGCGGTCTGTTTATAATAAATGTCAGTTTTATCAAAAAAACATTCGTAATCTGCAAAAGACGCAACAATTTTTTCGGTTTCTGCCGTTTTTTTGTTCCAAGCTTTAATTTCAATTTCAAACATAAGCATCAACTCCTATAGGTTCAATGTTGGGTTTTCCGTTTGGCACAAAAGGAAAAACATTGTATTTTTCAATTGGAATTTGAACAAAACGAGGACCTGTTCCAATCAGTGATTTTTTTATAATTTCATCAAAATCATCAAAATTTTCGATTTTATAAGAATCTATGCCAAAACCGCGGGCAATATCCGAAAGGTTTGTTTTTTTTGCGTACAAAACTCCCGAATAATTTTCATTATACAGCAATTCCTGCTGCTGACGCACCATTCCAAGACAATTATTATCAAGAACAAAAACTGTAACATCAAGATTAAGTTCTGCAAGGGTCGCCAGTTCCTGTATGTTCATAAGAATTGAACCATCGCCAGAAAAACACAAGACACGGCAACCTTTGTTTTCTAATGCTGCACCAATTGCAGCAGGCAGACCAAACCCCATTGTTCCAAGGCTGCCGGAAGTTAAAAACTGCCGTGCAAACCGAAACGGGAAGCATTGGGCTACAAAAAGCTGGTGCTGTCCTACATCTGTCGTAACAAAAGGACATTTTTCTTCATTAAGTTCTCTGTAAATTGATTCAATGCGCGGCAAAAATTGTGCCGGATGATTTTTATCTTTCGGATAAATTTTTTCCATTGATTTTTGGTACACAGGCAGATGTTTTTTCCAGAAATTTTTATTCCGTTCCGAAGCCTTTGCACATTCAGGTGCAGCAAATTTCTTAAAAAGCACATTCAGAGCTCTGGCTGCATCGCACGGAATTGCAACACTGCTTTGATAAATCTTGTTGATTTCAGCTGCATCTATATCAATGTGAATTATCTTGGCATTCGGACAGAATTTTTCTGTTAATCCTGTTGCACGGTCATCAAACCGAACACCGACGGCTATTATCAGGTCAGACTCATACATTACCCTGTTTGCTGCATAAGAACCATGCATTCCAACCATACCGCAAAAAAATGGTGCATCAAAAGGCTCTACAGTAAGCCCCATTAGCGAAGTACACACAGGAATATTAAATTCTTTAGAAAGTTTTTGAATTATTTCAGAAGCACCTTTTGAACAGACTGCACCGCCGCCGCAAAAAAGAACAGCACTGCTAGATTTTGCAAACAAATCAGCAGCAACAGCACAAAGCGATTCAAGATTCTGCGGTTTGTTTGCATAAGGCGTGCGCACCAGAAGCGGCAGTTCACATTTATTTTCAGGATTCAAGCAGGATTCATTTTGATATTCTGTTTTTAAATTCTGGAGGAAATCCCAGTTTTCTACTTCGCAGACCTCTTCCTGAACATCACGGGGAACATCAATCATAACAGGACCAGGCCTGCCGCTTTCTGCTATATAAAAAGCTTTCGGCAAAACTTCAAGAAGTTCTTTTGCAGATTTTACCATTACGCTGTGCTTGCAGATTGGCATAGAAAGCCCAAAAGTATCAGTTTCTTGAAAAGCATCAGTACCAATTGCAGCACAATCAACCTGTCCGGTTATCGCAACAAGCGGCACAGAATCAGAACGGGCATCTGCTATGGCTGTCAAAAGATTCATTACGCCAGGTCCGCTTGTTGCAAAGCACACAGCGGCTTTTCCTGTTGTCCGTGCCACGCCCTGCGCCATAAATCCGCCGGCCTGTTCTTGCCGCACAAGAATATGCTTGATTTTACTTCTCGCAAGTTCATCATAAAGCGGCAGAATCATTCCGCCTGGAATGCCAAAAACATTTTTTATGCCTTTGTTTTCAAGAATCTTTATAATAATCTGTGCACCAGTTACTTTAATCACGGTATTACCTTATATTTTGCCCAGCAGAAAAAAGTGAAGTTTTCAAAAAGGCATGATTTTATAAAAATTCTAAACTGTATCATAAGCGTTTGTCAACGCAAGACATGAATTTTATAAGAAAAATACAATGCATATAAAAAAACGCTCCGGATTATAAAAGTGCAAAAACACTTAATATTGGAGCGTTTTCTTTTGAAGCATAAAAATTTCAGTTTTAGAAATAAACCCTGAACTTCAAACGCTAGTTCAAGAGCCTCCGGTGATTAGTAATTTTCTGACTGAAATCTTCTTCAATCTGAAAAAATGAAATTGTATCTTTCAAAGACATTGTCTGAGAAGAAAGCTCTTCTGCCATTGAAGCAAGCTCTTCTGAAGCAGAGGCATTCTGCTGAATGACAGTGTCCATCTGTCTTATGCCGGAATTGATTTCTACAACTTCCGCATTTTGAGCTTCGCATTCATCGCCAATTTCTCTAATAAGACCGGCTGTATCTTTTATGCCTTTAGTAATGGCAATAATTTTTTCGTTTGCGTTTTCTGCAACAGCAAGGCTCTTTGAGGCAAGTTCTGTAATTTCTGCCGCAGCAGCCTGGCTTCTTTCTGCAAGTTTTCGAACTTCGCCTGCAACAACCGCAAAACCACGACCTGTTTCACCTGCACGCGCAGCTTCAATTGCAGCATTAAGAGCAAGCCGGTTTGTCTGAGAAGCAACAGAGTCAATTACCTTAACTTTTGTCGTAATCTCTTTCATCATGTCATAAGTTTCTTGAACAGCAGCAGCACCAATATTTGCATTTTCAACAACAGATTCAGAAATCTTTACAGCACCATGCGTATTTTCAGCAGTCTTGCTGATGCTTGCACCAATTGCCTGCACCTGAGATGACATCTGTTCGCTAGAAGAAGCCTGTTCGCTTGCACCAGTTGAAATTGACTGACTTGAAGCAGTTATCTGTGAGTTCCCGTCGTTAATCTGATTAACCGAAGTAGTAATTGTTTCAATCAAATTGACAGTTGAACTCTGCATGTCTTCAAGAGCAATAGCCATGCGGCCAATTTCATCTTTTCTATTAAGCACAGAACTTATGGCTTTTTTCTCATCATCTGTTTCAATATAGTTTCCTTCAGACATGCGGCGCAGAATACGTTCTACGATGTTCATTTTTTTGCCAATCGAAGAACCGACAAGAAGTGCAATGACACATGCAATACAAAGCATTACAGCTGCAATTATCAAAATGCCAAAAGACAGGGCTGCAAGACGTTCAGAAAGCAGACTGTAATTTTTTTGAGAAAACAGGAACCAGTTACGGTCGCCAACTGGTGTAAAACCACAGAAATAGCGCTCGCCGTTTTTGTCTTCATAAACGATTGCGTCTTTTTGACCGGCAAGAGCTGCTGTATATAATGGAAGAATACCTGCATAAGCTTTGTCAGACTGTGCACGTTTATAAAGATTTTCTGCATTTGTAACTTTGCCAAATTCAATATCACCGATATAAGTTCCGGCAGCATCAACAATCCATGTTTCTCCAGAATCATCCGTAACAAGATCATTGATAATATCACACAGGAGGTTTCCACGCATTACAACAAACAAAACCTGAAAAATATTTCCGTTTATGTCTTTAATCGGTGTTGAACAAATAATAATCCAAGACTGATCAGATTTTGCAAGCATTGGCGTTGTTACAAAATTCTGACCTTTGCTGGAAGCCTGAAAATAATCGCGGTCAAACACTTTTGACGATGCATTATTTGTCATGTGAGTAATTCCATTCATATCAGCAATGCCATAACGCAAAACGCCGTTTACTTCGGCTGCAGCAGCATCTTCTTTCAAGGAAGCTATTTTTTCCGCAGCAGAAATTTCCCGGGACATAATTGCAGGCCGTCTGGCAATTGATTCAAGCAAAGCAATCTGAGTATCAAGCTTTGCTTCTACAAGCGACGACATGTTCTGTGCATTTTCCGCTACACTGGAATGATAAACTGAAACAAGAGCCTGTGTAGCCTGATAATTAACTACAAACACAGTTCCTGCAACAACGAGTAAGGCTGTAAGAGCACATAAAATTGCAATCTGATATTTCAATGATTTCATATGGTTTATTTTACTTCAAGATTTTTGGTCTGTAAATCAAAATCAACAACATCGCAAAAACGGAATGATATATGGAAAATAACTTCTGATTATTTATCAATTAAGAAACCTTAAAAACAGTAATTTCAAAAGGCGTTTTTTTCAGTGTCGAATTTAAATCAGCTTGCCGGCATGACCGGTCAGAGAAATCTGCGATAAAGCTTCAAGAATTGAAGGACCGCTGCCGGAAGGTGTTGAAAGGCTTGGCAATGCAAAAAATCTGTCAATAAACATGCCGGCTGCACCATAAGCAACAGCAAGATTGCCTAACGAGCACAACCTTACATCAACACAATGACTTGAATCATACGGCCACTGAAGCATTATTCGTTTTTTAATTAGCTCCACAAGTTTTTCTTCTATTTCCTGGTCAATTCCACCGATATAAACAGTTTCAAGGTTCAAAGTATTTGTCAGAAAAGCAACATGTTTTGCAAGTTCGTTAAAAATAGAATCTTCCGTTTTCTGCCCGTCCGGCAGAAAAGCACCAAAATCTTCGATATTTTCTTTTTGAGCAAAGAATTGCCGTTGCTGTCCGTCTGTCCAAAGCATAGACCTGAATTCACCGGCAGAAAATTCCGTACCTTTGAATATTTTTCCATTTATTACAAGACCAGCACCCACAGACACCTGGCTTGAATCTATAATATTTTCCTTTTTTTTATTGCGCAGTTCTATCAATATAAACAAGCTGTTCTGCTGTCCCATATCATGTTGAAGCGTCCGTTCACTGTAACAGCAGCAGCGCGCATCATTTTCGATAACAACAGGAACACCAGTCTGAACAGAAGCCATCTGAGTAAATGGATAATGTTTTGTAATTTCAAACGGAATAGACTGCATGATTACACCAGAATCGCTGTTGACAATGCCCGAAATGCCTACACCAACACCAATAATGATTATCTGCCTTTTCTGTGCTTCTTCCTGCAAAATTTTATATGCTGCGGAAAAGATTTCCATGCAGTCTGTTGAGTTTGTTTTTTCCTGATATTCAAACAAACATTTTCCAGGCAAATTCAAAAGACAGCAGAAAAATCCTTCTTTTTGAATTTCAATTCCGCCGACGACAGCAAATGTTTCTGTAATTTCAAGATAGATAGGTTTTCGTCCACCCTGCGGACCTGTAATGCCATGAGCAAATTCTTTAACGATACCGACATCAACTAAAGCGGCTACAATTTTTGTAACAGTTGATTTATCAAGACCAAGCTGAGCTGCAATTTCTACACGACTTATTCCATTTTTCTGCCATATAAGACGTAATATTCTTGAAACGTTTATATCGGATTGAGAATTTATACTTTTCATGGATAGTTGATTGTATCACCCAACAGGGGATTTGACAAGTTTTTTAATCTCAACTAATATGTCTGCATGAAAAATGAGCAAAAGTTATTCATGCTCAAGCCTTTTGTTTCTAAAAAGATCTGGGGGTGCGAACAGTGGATACTGTCGACGATGAAAGATGCGTCGAGTTTTTTTTACGAAAAACAAAAACAGATTTCTATAAATACATTATTTAATTCTCCCTTTCCACTTCTCATCAAGACAATTGAGGCTGAAGAAACGCTTTCGGTTCAAGTACACCCAGACAATGAATATGCATTAAAAAACGAACATGAAGCAGGAAAAACAGAATGCTGGTACATTCTTGACGCAGAACCAGATTCTGTAATCGTTACCGGACTAAAAGGAATATACACAAAAGAAGAGCTTTTACTTGCCATAAAAGAAAACCGCATTGAATCTTATCTTTCTGAAACTGTTGTAAAAAAAGGTGATCTCGTTTTTATTCCTGCTGGAACTGTACATGCAATAAAAGGCGGCTTAAAACTTTTAGAAATTCAACAGCCAAGTGACATAACATACAGACTTTATGACTGGGGCAGAAACCGCGAAGTGCATGTTGAAAAAGCACTCGATGTTGCAAAAAATTATTTTTCTGAACCTCTTCAGTCTTTTAACGGTGTTTTTGAATGTGATTATTTTTCTATTGAAAAATGTGAAGCAAACTGCACAAAAAATACCTATGACACAAATTCATGGACGACATTGTTCATCATTGAAGGTTCCGGTTCTTTTGAATGCAATGATGAAAAAGTTGAAGCAGTTAAAGGCAATTCAATTCTTGCAGCTCCAAATTCAAAACTAAAAGCTTCTGGAAATTGTTCATTTTTGAAAATCTGCCCTAAATAAAAATATTTCTGCAAAATACATGCATGCAGACAAAAAAATACCCCCGATGCAATCAGTCGGGGGTATTCATTTTAAAATTCAGATAACATTACAGGCTGTTGTCAAAATTAGCTGATTCAATATCTTTAAAATATTTTACAGTACCAACTTTTAATTCATCTGTTGCATCATCATCGCAAACGATAATTGCATTTTGATGCATCTGTAATGCACTGACAGTCCACATCTGGCTTATGCCGGCTTCAACTGCATGGTGCAAAGCAAGAGCTTTATTGTGTCCGTTAATCAAAATCATTACTTCACGGGAATCACAGACAGTTCCTACACCAACAGTCAAAGCAGTTTTTGGAACAAGATCCGTATTTCCGCCAAAAAAGCGAGAGTTAACAATAATTGTATCTCTTGTCAAAGTATTTTCGCGAGTGCGGGAAGCAAGCGAAGAACCAGGTTCGTTAAACGCAATATGACCATCAACACCAACGCCACCCAAAAACAAATCTATGCCACCATAAGAAGCAATTTTTGCTTCATAGCGTGCACATTCTGCAACACGGTCTTTGGCCATGCCGTCAAGAATATTTACATTTTCTTTTTTTATGTTGATGTGCTTAAAAAAATTTTCCCACATAAAATAATGGTAACTCTGGTCATGTTCCGGCGGCAAACCGACATATTCATCCATATTGAATGTTACAACATTCTCAAATGAAACCTTGCCTGCTTTGTTTAATTCTATCAGCTTTTTGTAAGTTCCAAGCGGAGTTGAACCAGTCGGAAGACCAAGCACAAAAGGCTTTTTTGCAGTCGGTTTTGCTTCATTAATTCTGCGGGCAATATGATTTGCTGCCCATGCAGAACAATCTTCATAATTATCACGGATAACGAGTCTCATAGATTTCCTCCAAAAAAAATCTAGATAGAGCAAATATCAGAGGTCATTTTCAAAACAGAAGTTTTCCAAAATTTCCAGATAAACAATATTTACATAGAATTTTTTATAAAATCGGCATTTTTTTTATTATTAAAAATCTTTTTATAAAAAAAATCGCATTTTTTTGAATGATACATAAACTGATTTTTACACCGCATGGTTCAACTTTTTTTGAATTATTCTGAAACATTTTCTTTTAGCATTAAGCCATAAACTTTTTATGCATTTTTGCAAAAGAAACATAAAATGCAGAATATAAAACCAGCAGACTTTGAACAACCCAAAGACAACAAATTCATTTGTGTTTTGAACTTAAACATTCTGTATAAATCAAATGCCAAGCGGTTCAAATGAATAACCGCCAAATATTGAACTCTTTACAGTAAAAAATTCCGTATGATAGCGTTCTGTTTCACCAGGAAAAGAAACAACAGCAAAAGACGGAGGGAAACAGCCGCGTGGACGGGCAACGCTCCCTGGATTTAAAAGCAAAGACGCATTTGATTCTTCTAAAAACGGACGATGGGTATGCCCAAAAAAAATCATGTCAGCATCCATCGGTTCCACAGCTGCAACCAAAGTTTCTGTACCCAAATCTACGCCATGCCTATGCCCATGCATAAAAAGCAGATTTCTTCCGGCAATTTTAAGCATCTGCCTGTCAGGCACTTGAACTGCAATCTGGGCAACATTATCTTCTTCGACTTTATTTATAAAATAAGAATCAGAATCACCATTGCCCCGGACAAATGCAACGACAGGCGGCAGCAATTCCTGCAACTCTTTATCTTCTGTTGCTTTTTCAAGACACGAAAGCAAATCGCTTACGCCGTCACCCATAAACACAAGCGCATCACAATCAGCACAAAAAGCCCTGATTATTGCTTCTAACTCTTCTGAATTTCCATGTGTATCAGATATGGCAAGAACACAGCCAGATTTTAATTTTTCAACTCTTTTAATGTCATCTTCAGAACCGATGAGCAGCGAAGGCTGCTGTATCAGTGCATTCATTTCATCTCCAAAACGATATTCTAAAAGTGCTTTTTTCGCCGAATCTTGAAATTTTTAGTTAAAGCACAAATTTGTAAAAACATGCAGACTCTAAAAACCATTCTGATAATTTTCAGAGGAACACAACAGCTATTTAACAGTTCCATATCTTGCATCTGCAACAGAATGCAAAACAAAATGATTTGCCGGCCTTATTCCTGTTTCTGTATCTGTATAAGGCAGAACCTGCCAGTCAAAACCGACAACACTTTGCAGGGCATTTTTGATTGTTGTTGCAGTCAGTTCTTCTGCAGACTGTGCATATTGAACCAATCTTGAAGTCAACAGAAATAACGCATCTGCGTCAACCTGCCGCTGTAAATCATCGTTTTCAAGAACAAAACTCGAAACATATTCTACAGGCAAAAGATCATCCTGCGGAAAAAGTGAATAAACCGGAGTTTTCCAGCCCTGATCTCGAAGCACAGTCAAAGCAGCAGCCGTATCTTCCGGCGCACCAAAAGTTATAAGGGCATTAACATTTGTATCCCGCACATAATCACGTATGTAACTTATTCTTATGCGGTTAGCCTTTTGAAAATCATCCGGATAAATAATAGGACGAATGGCACCGCCATTTTTTTCAAGACCGAATTTCTGATCAAGATAATCAAGACAGTCCTTTACAAATTCCGGAGAATTATAATTGTAAGCAAAAAGAACAGCCGTAACACCACTAAGTTCAATTTTTTCATTTTCTTCTGGATCTGCAGCCAAAACTTTTGACGTATCTGCGCCTGTAAAAGATTCGCCGATTTTTTGACACGAAGGCAAAACAAACAGACAGCATATAAAAACAAAACCAAGAAGAAACTCTTTTCTAGTCATAACAGCTTATATTACTCTAAAACATCCGCTTTGAAAAGCAGTTGAAGAAAAAGCCGCATTAAATTAAACAGGCACCATTTTGTTCTTTTTTTGTTTTTCAAAACGAACATAAAAAAAGCAAATATGCTAATTTTTTAGAGATGCCATAGCATACACACAGCACATCTATTTAGAAAATTTTCAAAATAGTTATTGACTTCTGGATTTGCTGGTGCTATATTCTATTTAGAAATATTTCTAATTAGATATTTTTCTAAATACTTCAACGTATTTTAGAAAATTCGCACAGCGCAACAGGAGCAAAATTATGGCTTTTGGAGACACATTTAAAGCATTGTCTGACCCGATAAGAAGACAGATTCTTGAACTTCTAAAAGAACGCAAAATGTCTGCCGGCGAAATATGCGAAAAGTTCGACATTACAAGCGCAACTATTTCGTATCACCTGGCAACTTTAAAAAAAGCTGATTTAATCCGTGAAGAAAAGAAAAAAAACTTTATTTACTACGAATTAAACACAAGCGTTTTTGAAGAACTAATGCTGTGGTTTTCTCAGTTTAATTCTACGGCTGAAGAAAAAAACATAACAGAAGATGAATCTCAAGATTCGTCTAAAGCAAATTAACTTCTATATATTAAGGAAAAAATATTATGAACGATATCAACGAAAAGACAACTGAAACAGAAAAGAAACTTTTTACACCAGTTCTCTGGATTACAAGCCTAATCTGTCTTTTGCCAATAGCATTGGGCTTTATTCTTTACGACAGACTGCCGCAAGACATTCCGCAGCAGTACGGCTGGAACAACCAGGTCAATTGGACACTGCCAAAACCATGGGGTTTTATCATCTGCCCTGTTCTTCTGCTGCTCATAAATTTTGCATTGCATTTATCTATTAAATTAACAAAACAGAATATCAATAAAAAAGTTGAACTTATAACACAATGGATAATCTGTCTTATCGGGCTTCCGGTAAATGCAATGATGATTCTTCTTCCTGCAGGTTTTGGAATAGATGCATTTCATGTCGTTGCACCAGTCCTTGCAGTTATGTTCATTATTCTTGGAAATTATCTTCCTAAAGTTGAAAACAACGGTATTATCGGTGTAAGGGCACCATGGACACGGAAAAACTCAGCTGTATGGGCAAAAAATCAGCGTTTTACTGGCAAGCTTTTTGTAATTACAGGATTTTTTATTCTCATTACATGCTTTACCTCAATCGGCAAATATGCCATGGTTGCAGGCATTGCAGTACTGGTCATAATTCCGCTTGTCTATTCACTTTTAATTGCCAGAAAATACAGCGAAAAAGACGCTGAATAAAGAATAAAAAAGCAGATGCCTGCTGTAAAAAAGCATCTGCTTTTTGCGCCCTGATATTTTTTGTTTATTTGAAATTATTTTTGCAGACATTAATTTTGAAACAATCTCTTCAAATTTCAATTCTGCTGCTGTTCGCAATCTTGAAAATACAATGACTTCATGTTAGAGTTAACGCATGACAGCAATATCAATTCTACTGCAGATTCTTGGAAGTTTAGGTTTTTTGCTTTATGGCATGAAACTTATGAGTGACGGCATTCAAAAAAGTGCAGGAGAAAAATTACAGCGTGCACTCAGCGTTGTTACAGGAAACAGAATAGTCGGACTTTTAACAGGTCTTTTAATTACAATGATTATTCAGTCATCTGGTGCAACGACTGTAATGGTTGTTACTTTTGTAAACGCAGGACTTCTTACATTAGCACAATCTGTCGGAATAACTTTTGGTGCAAACATCGGTACAACGATTACTGCATGGATTGTTGCAATTTTCGGTTTCAATTTCAAAATTTCAGCTTTTGCCATTCCTGTTGTCGGAATCGGTTATTTTCTTTCTATAATAAAAAAATCAAGCTACAAAAACATCGGCGAAGCAATTATGGGCTTCGGCATGCTGTTTCTTGGTCTTTCTGGTCTTTCAGATGCTTTTAGACCAGAACAGATCAGCTGGCTTTTTAACTTTCAAGGCAACGGACCTTGTGCACTGCTTCTTGGTGTAATTTTAGGAATTTTTATAACCGCACTGCTTCATTCGTCTTCTGCTTTTTCAGCCATTGTCATTACAATGGCTTACAACGGTCTTATAACATGGGAACTTGCTGCAGCAATGACTTTAGGCAGTAACCTTGGTTCAACCATTGATGCAATTCTTGCAGCAATGGGCAAAAGCGCAGATGCAAAACGGGCTGCACTCATTCACGTTTTCTTTAACTTCTTTGGAACAATTGCAGCATTAATCTTCTTTAAGCCGTTCCTTTCGCTTATTACACTGCTTACACCTGGTCACGAAAACTCAAACATTGCAATCCGCATTTCAATGCTGCACACAGTTTTCAAAGTCATTTCAACTGTAATTCTGTTGCCGCTGCAGAAACCATTAATCAGACTTTCTCAGATTCTCATCAAAGACGAAAATTCAGAAACAACAGGCGTTTACAAGCTTGTTTTTACAGAAAGCTTTACAAAAGACAGCATTGCGTCGCATTTCATTCAGGCTGAAAAAGCAATTGCAGACATGACAGATGAAGTTGCAGACATTTTTGAAAAAATTCAAGTCGGGCTCATGACAAGAAATGAATCGTTCATTGAAGAAAACAAAGAGGACTGCATTCAGGCAGAAAACTACGTTGACCAGATGCACGAACAGATTACGCATTATCTTGTAAAATGCGAAGCCCTGCAAATTTCAGAAAAGCAACTCAACCGCATTTCGAGCATGATTCAGATTGTAGATGAACTTGAAAACATGTGCGACAGCTGCTACACAACAATTACATTAATAATCCGCTCTATCGAAAAGAAAATGAAATTTCAGACAGAAGACATGGAACGGCTTTTGCCTTATCTTGAATTAGTGCGCCAGTTCCTGCAGTTTATCCGCAAAAACATAAACAATCAGATTTCTGCTGAAAAGCTTGATATGGCACGCAAATTTGAAGACGGCATTGACGCATTCAAAAAAGACCTGAAAAAAGTTGCAAGAAAGCGCCTTGAAAACGGTGCAGATGTCAAAGCAGAACTTCTTTATATTGACATTGTAAGACGAATTGAACACATCGGCGACAACTGCTTTAACATTTCAGAAAGCCTTACAAACAGATAACCTAACACAGTTTTATAACCTGCAGTCGTGTTCTGTAAAGGAATTTTAACCCTGTGCGCTCGTGTGCACGGCAAAGCAAAGCCGACAGCGGGTCGAGCCGTGCTTTTTTATATTCCTAAAATAAATTTGACGTACAGAATAATGTACGTTATAATGCAGGCCGAGGTGAAATATGAATGCAATGAATGTAACCCAGGCAAGGGCAAATCTTTTTCAGCTTATCGCTAACGTGAATTTCAATTCAGAACCAATTACTCTTACAAATAATAAAGGGAAAAATGCGGTTTTGATAGGTGAGGATGATTGGAACGCAATTCAGGAAACTCTATATTTGAACTCAATTCCCGGAATGTATGATTCATTAAAAAAAGGGATGGAAACTTCTTTAGATGAATGTATTTCTGAAAAAGATGTAGAGTGGTAAATGTATAAAATTGTTTACGAAAAACAGGCTGTAAAAGATATTGTGAATCTTAAATCAGCGAAGCTGGACGGAAAGGCAAAGGAGTTGATTGAAATAGTTAGAGTAAATCCTTTTCAAAATCCTCCTCCTTATGAGGCTTTGGTCGGTAATTTATCTGGTCTTTTTTCAAGGAGACTAAATATTCAACATAGATTTGTTTATCAAGTATATTCAGAAAAACTTATTGAAGAAAGTATTGAATATGAAGGTACCGTAAAAATAGTAAGAATGTGGTCTCATTATGATAATTTGCAATAAACACATAACAATATCTTCAATACTGACAACGCAGTCAAGCTGCGTTGCAGGTTAAGATAAATGTTATGCTTACAGCCCACTGGCGTGATGAAAGGAGAAAAAATGAAAAAAGTAATAAGTATTATAGCTCTTTTGATGACAACAATATTCTGTTTTGCATCAGATTTTAGAATTATCTCTTCAGAACCTGAAGAAGATTATTATGTAATTGATGATGGAAAGAAAGTCTATTTTTTTCTTGGATGGAAAAAAGTCTATACAACTATTCCTTCAGAATATGTTTCTTATGATAGTGATGGTTATTTAAAGCTTACATACAATAATCGTCAGCTTTTAGTTATTGAAGGTGAAAAGGTTTCACATGAATGTGGAAATTTCCGTACTGATGGTATAAATCAATATGATGAGTTTTCAACTAAGGCAAAAGAAGATGGTTCTTACTCAAGATACCATGATTACAATGTAAAGAAAATTTCGGCTACATCTTACTTGAAAGAAAAACAATATGGAAAAGAAATTATCTATTTGCCGGACAATCTGTTTAGAAATTTTTTAATTGGTTGCAGGTGTCATCCATATTGGTGGAATGATTCTCATATCCCATGGGTAGAAGGCGTTAAAGGTAATGGAATTGGCGAATCGGTAACAATTGAGTTTACTAAAGAGGTTTATGGAATTTCAGTATTAAATGGTTATACAGACATAAACAACATGAAGTTGTTTAAAGAGAACGCTCGTGTAAAACAGCTTATTGTTTCAGATTTAAAAAATAATATTGAAAAAATAGTTGATTTTGATGATAAAGTTTATTTTAACTACATCGAATTCGATAAACCAACAGATAGAATCAGACTTACTATAAAAGATGTTTATCCGGGAACAAAGTATCAGGATACTTGTATTTCTTCTGTTATTGAAAATAAAAATAAACCAGAAAGAGACGTGGAAATAAAAAAATATAGAGAAGAAACATTTGAAAATCTTCTTAATAATTGTAAAGAAGTATCACCAGATTCAGAATATTTTAAAGATTATTTTAATAATTTGGGGCAGGAAGTTGGTCTATCTGCTGTCGTTCAGAAGACAGAAAAGTATTTCCAGAATATTTTAAATCAGGATAATTATTATCTGGATGGTACATCAAGACTCGATATTTCTACAGAGGATAATGTTCATTACGAATTCAGTGTTAGTTCTAACAATAGTAAGAAGCAATATAAAAATGGAGAAGCTTATTATGATGTTTACGGATATAAGCACCTTAAAATATATAATGACGATGGAACTATAGCTCATCATTACACAATAATAGATACTGCTTATCAGATTGTTTCTAATTATGAATTTGAACCAAATACTTGGCGTTATGCTTTTTTTGAACATGATACAGAGTTTTTAAAAGATGATTTAGAAGCTATTAAGAAATATTTCAAAGAGCCTGGTTCTACACTGAGTAATGGGAGAAAGGTTCAGAATATAACAGTTTCATCCTCTCTTAAAGAGGGAACCAAAATATATTCTCCAGAAAATATTCTAACTGTTTACGCAACATCAACTTATAATGACCATAATCAAAAATGGAGTAATAAAATTACACCTTGGGTAGAAGGGAAAAAAGGTGACGGGATAGGCGAATATATAGAATTTGATATACCATCTACAACTCAGTATGCAGATATACGTATTTTAAATGGATATGTAGATCCTTTAAAACCACACTTATATAAAGAGAATAATCGTATAAAAAAGGCACTCATAGAAACTGATACTGAAGGAAAAAAAGAAATAGCATTTGAAGATGTTCCTGAATTTACGCAGATTGCTCTTCCATATGGAACAAAACATTTCAAACTTACAATTCTTGATGTCTATCCGGGAACTAAATATCAAGATACTTGTATAACTGCAATTGAAATAGGTGTAGTTCAAAGTGAAAAATAAAGCATAACAATAGTTTCAAAGCGGATGTCGGGTCGAGCCCGCCACCGTTTAAACTAATGTTATGTAGATTGTTCAATCTGCTGTTTTTTCAAAAAATTGAAATTTCTTCAGCTTCTCTTATAAATGTGCCTGCACCATGTCCCGGCAGGACAAGCGTATCTTTTGGCAATTTACAAAGCATTTCAAGACTTTGCTTCATCTGGCTGCTGCTGCCACCAGTCAAATCTGTTCTGCCGCAGGCACCAGCAAAAAGTGTGTCGCCAGAAAAAAGCAGATTTTCAGCCTTGCAGTAAAAACATATGGAACCCGCGCTGTGCCCCGGAGTATGCAGCACGGAAAAACCGCCGGAGAATTCGACAGAATCTTCAAACAATGTTTCTGTGCCTTCAAGCAGAACATCTGCGCTCGGCAAAGATTCTGGCAAACTGTGCTCAATATACGGTGCAAGCCCGCCTCTTCCAAATGCTTCAATCTGAATTTTTCTTGCATTAAGCCCAAGATACACAGAATCTGCTTTATGCACATAAAGCTTGCTTTGCGGAAATTTTTCAGACAGTTCTTTAAGCGCACCGATATGATCAAAATGTGCATGCGTAAGCAGGCATGCTTTTAGCTCAAGCTTGCATTCAGAAAGCACTTTTTCAATTTCTTCTGCATTTCCACCCGGATCAATTACCGCGGCTTCACAGTCATTTAGCTTTAGGATGTATGTATTTACCTGTAAAATTCCTGTTTCCAAATGAATTATCTTTTCCATAAACACCTGCACAAATATTAATTGAAACTGCAAAAAAATGCACCGCTGGTTTATGGCGGTGCACAAAATTTTCAGTTTAATATGAAGATATCAATCTTAAAAATTATTCTTCATTTTCTGTTGTTTCTTCGCTTGCAAAGCCTGCACTTTCTGCTGCTTCTGTTTCAACAGTTTCTTCCTGTGATTCAACTGGAGCAGAACCTGTATAACCTTCCTTGCGGCGTGAATAGCTGACGCTCAATTTGCGTCCGCGATATTCAATTCCATCAAGAAGCTGAATTGCATTGTCTGCATCTTCTGCAAAAAGTGTAACAAAAGAATAATTGTCACAAACACGAATATCGCCGATTCGTTCGCGGTCAACTTTTCCAACTGTAGAAAAAAGCCCGATAAGTTCACGTGCAAAAACATGGCGGTTGCGTCCAACGCTTACAAAAACAGTCTGTGCATATTCTTCTGCAATCTGTGCTCTTGGAGCCGGAACACGAGGAACAGAAGTTTCACCAGAATGGTTTTCAGAAGAAATAGCAGGATTTCTATAAGATGAGTCCTGATAACGTGAATGACGCATGTTACGGTCACGGCGCTGATATCCGCGATATCCGCCGGAAATCTGTTTTGCTAAATATGCAGCAACATAAGATCTTAAAGTAAGAGGAACATTCTTCTTAAAAAGCTTCTTAAGCTCATTCATTTCCAATGGGTCTTCTTCAGACTTTACACGTTTTACAGCTTCCTGAAGCATAAATGTAACTTGTTCAGCATTAAATGAAAATTCTTTTTTTGACATTGCATTCTCCTATAAAATTGCGCATTAAGCGCCCTAAAAAAATCCAACCAGCCTGCATTATCTGCAGACGGCAACTAGTGCATCAAAGGCACTTTTAACAAAAAAACAGAACCGAACTGTGAAAAACCTGCTCTTTCGAGCACATTATTAAAAAAATCTGGCAACAACGAACGGGAAACAGCCACTTTTTCAGTTGTGCCGTCTTTTAGCTGGGCAAGCAAAAACTCCAGCAGTTCCTTGCTGAGCCCCAGCCCCCTAAACCTTGGAACAATATACAAAGCTGAAATCATTGCAACAGTTGCATCTGTTTTATCTTTGAACGCTGCTGCAAAACCAGCAGGTTCGCCAGACACTGTCTCACAGACAACAGTCTGCAAATCATACACCGATGAATCATTTATCTTTTTCCACTGATTAAGAAGAACATTTCCTAAATCTGTTTCATAAAAGTCATTAAACTCTTTAAACAGTTCTTCTTTACATATCAATTCTGAATGTTCTTTACCAGCAGAAACAGACCTGAATAAAAAATCATCGTGCACCAGCTCGTCATTTTCTTCCGGCTCTAATTCCAGGTGTTCCAGTCCCCACAGTTCTCTAAGTTCATCATACCAGTTTAAAATTACCTGGTTCATTTCATGTTCTTTGAAAGAAAACCACAGCTGTTCAACATTCGGGTTTGCTTTCAAAACGTCTTTGAAATTTCGAAAAACACCATGACCACTTTTTAAAATGCCTCTTAATTCTTCGCGCACAGGCGGATTTCGAAGTGAAGAAACAAAATGCTCCATCAAACGGAAACCACATGCAGAATCCCAAACCGGCAGCTTATAAAAGCGCTGATCATCAGGTGAACACACTTCTGATTCCGGCAAAACAATTCCTTCAACAGCATCAAAAACAAAAATTTTGCCTTGATTTTCCATTGCATAAATTATTTCGTCTTTTACTTCAGAAGTTAATTCAAAATTCATGAAAACATTTTACCACAACACACATACTTTTTGTACTGTCTGCCATTTGCAATTTACATGGCAGATTCTGCTGTCTGTTAAGCCAAATCCTTGCGTGTTTCACAGATTTTGCTTACAAGCCCATAATTTTTTGCACCCTGTGCATCAAGCCAGTAATCTCTATCCGTATCTTTAGCCACATCTTCAACAGATTTGCCTGTTTCTTTGGCTATCATCTCGTTAATCTTGGCACGCATTTTTTCGAGTTCCTGTGCATGAATCTCGATTTCGGTTGTTACACCCTGAATGCCACTCATCGGCTGATGAATAAGATAGCGGCTGTTCGGCAATGCGAAACGATGCTTCTTTGGAGCTGCAAGTAAAACAATTGATGCAGCACTGGCAATCAATCCCATCCCGATAGTATAAACCGGTGCATTGATAAAACGAATCATATCAAAAATTGCATAACCGGCATCCGCATCTCCTCCAGGAGAATCAATAAACAAGCGGATTGGCTCATCTGAATCAGCTTCAAGCACGAGCAGCTGGCGTGCAACTTTTTCTGCAAGTTCTTTGTTAATTTCGCCAGAAAGAATAATCTGACGTGTCTTCAAAAACTTTTCATTTAAAGCTTCTGCACCAGCATCTTTTTCAGCTGATTGTTTTGCCTGTTCTTCGTTTTCTTCGTCAAAACGAATTCCCAAACATTTGTCCATAAAAACCTCTATTCCCTGTAAAAAGCAAAAATGACTGCAAAATCTTTAACAAGATTCACAGGGCAAAATCTAAGCAGAGAACAAGCCCCACATCTATCAGATAATATAGAAAAAAAACAGCATTTCTGTCTACAGTGCAAACTGTATTCAAGTTCTTAATTTACATTGATTTCACCACAGCTCATATTATCCGTCATTATTTTCAATTTTCTACATGAAAAGCAGAACACCAAACAGCTTTTTCTGTACAGCCAAAAACATAAAAAATGAGGAACCCGCCATACAGACAAGATTCCTCGAAAGTAAAAGAGCCTGAAGTTAAAAACTGAACATATTTTCAGCATTATAAGGATATACCGTGTGGCTTATGCAGCGCCATTTTTGAATCTTAAAACCGGCGGCATAAAAAAGCAGCCTAAAGTCATGCGGTAAAACTTACATCATGTCGTGGGCTTTTATATAAGCTACAGTTTCGTCAACCGTTGTAAAGGCAAGGCATGTGTATGTGTCTGCAGCACCATAAAAAAGCGCAACACGCCCAGTCGGCGCATCAACAAGCGATGCAACCGGGAAAACAACATTCGGCACAAAACCGCGTTCTTCATATGGTTCTTCTGGAGTAAGCAGAAAGTTTTTGCACCTGTGCAGCACTTTTGACGGGTCGTTAAGATCAAGAATTGCTGCACCAATTGAATAGACAAAACCGGAACATGTGCCTGTTACGCCATGATAAAACAAAAGCCAGCCTTCTTCTGTTTCAATCGGCGTACAGCCGGCACCGGTTTTTACAGACTGCCACCAGTCTCCGCTTGGGCCAAAAACAAACTTGTGGCGGCCCCAATAATAAAGATCAGGGCTTTCGCTTAAAAATACATCGCCAAACGGAGTGTGTCCGCTGTCACTTGGACGCGACAGCAGCAGATATTTTCCATTAACCTTGCGTGGAAAAAGTACGCCGTTTCTGTTAAAAGGCAAAAATGGATTGTCGAATGATTCGAAATATTTAAAATCTTTTGTTTTGGCAATTCCCAAAGAGGCACCATGAAAATTTGTACACCAGATTATGTAATATGTGTCTTCGATTCTTACAAGACGCGGATCATAAGCATAAGACGGGCTTACATCATTTCCATTTGAATCATAAATTGTCATTGCTTTTTCGCTGAAAGTCCAGTTTAATGCATCTTTAGAAAAACCATAATAAAGATATGGAATTCCATTGCATGTTTCGGCGCGGAAAACACCGACAAAACCGCCGTCTTTCCAGACAGCAACTGCACTGTTAAAAATTCTTGCAACATTTGGTGCCGGATTCCGCCTGATGACAGGATTTTCTGAATAGCGCCACATAGGTGCATTGCAGCCGGCAGGTTTTTCCTGCCACGGCATTCCAGATACAGCTTCGCCAATAATTTTTATCATAAATCTTCCTTAATATAATTCTTATATTTCAATGTATGCCAGAAAAAACTGACAAACCGCACATTAAAAACAAATTCAACTTTTCATATATTCTTTGAGCAGGTCATAAAGTTCGCGGTCAACTTTAAAACCTTTTATGTTTTCCCAGACAGTACCGGGACGGTTATGACCGATAATGCCGAATTCGCCGATGAAGTTCCACAGCGAAAAACCCCAGCCAAGTTCGCGATAAACTGAAAACAAATCGTTAAACCAGTTCATCGATGTTTCATGGTCTGTTTTGTCAAAGCAGCCGAATTCACCAACGTGTACAGAAACGCCTTTATCAGCCAGTGCTTTCCACGGCGCATAATGGTCAAGAAGCGCCTGTCTGTTCCAGATTTTTCCTTCCCATTCTTCGCCTGGATAAACAGGAATTTTTCCAGTCTGTGCAGCAGGGCACCACGGTGCCTGATAATGCGTAACAGACATGGGCTGATAGCCACGCGTACTGTGAACAGCGCCTAAATCTGCAAGTTCGGGCATTGCTTCGTTGCCGCCGCAAAGGCCGTCTAATACAATCGGGCGGTCTTTTGTTACAGAACGGATAGTTGCAGCTGCACGGCGCATGAGCTGTTCATGAATGTCTCTTGTCATGCCGTACTGCCCGATATTCGGCGGTTCATTTAATAAATCGAAACTCAGCTGGTCTGCGTTATAAGATGAATAGCGTTCAGATAAGAATTTCCACAGAGAAATAAAAGCATCCTGTGCAGCCGCATCTTTCCATAAATTATGCTTTTCAAGTTCTGCCCCGTTTATGCAATAGCCCGGCGCACGGTGCACATTTAACGAACAATGCA
>JAKSTS010000039.1 GCA_024402455.1 Treponemataceae bacterium | reverse complement strand
GAATTTCAATCTGTTTTTCCTGTCTTGCAATGTTGGCATCAGCAGCTTTGATTTCGAGAACCTTACGCTGATTTTCAGTTTCAATTCCTTTGGCAGCTTCTGCTTTTGCTGCTTCTGTATCTGCCTGGAGCTGTAATGCGGCTTTCTTGATGGCAAGATCATTCTGTTTCTGGGCAATTTCAAGTTCGGCAGCAACGCGAGCGTCGTTTGCATCTTTATCTGCCTGAGCCTGAGCAATTTTAACTTCTGCTTCAGCAGCAGCTTTAGCTTTTGCAGCGTCTTTAGAAATTGCAACAGTGTTTTCAATACCGAGATTGTTGATTACACCATTGTCATCTTTGAAGTTCTGAATGTTGAAAGTTGTAAGTTCAAGACCCAAGTCGATAAGATTAGGTTTTACATTTTCTGCAACTTTTTCAGCAAGAACTTTTTTATCACCTTGAATCAAATCCTTGAGTTTAATCTGAGAAATGATTTCACGGATGTTACCTTCGAGAACAGGAGTTACTACCTGTGCAATGTCTTCAGTTGAATAACCGATGAACTTTGCAGCAGCGCGTTTCATTGTTTCAGGATCCTGAGAAACTGAAATGTTTGCAACTGCGTCAACTTTAATGTTGATTGCATCCTGGGTTGGAATTGAATCTTTTGAAACAAAGTCAACCTGAATGTTTTCAAGAGTCATGTAGTCAATTCTCTGTAAAAATGGAATTACGAAAATTGCTTTTCCAGTTACAGTTTTTGAACCAAATGGTCCAACACGAATTCCAATTCTGTTCTTTGGAACTTTCTTGTAAGAAATCAAGAACAGAAACAGAACTACGGCAATAACAATAATGACGAACAAACCAGACATAAGTACTCTCCTGTTTGTATAAAAAAAATCTATTGAGAATCATTTAAGATTCTTTTTGTAGTATAAGTAAAACGTAAAAAAATGCAATGAAAAAATTTAAAAAAGTAAAAAAAATTATTCGTACAGAGGTTTTTTATTTATATCAATTAAGTTGTATTAATAAAGAATATTAGATACTGCAAAACCTTTTGAATTAATTCATAGTCTTGTAATTCTACAGGTGAAAAGTGCTTGTAATACAAAAAATGAAGCTTGACTTTTTGAAATACATGTAATATGTTACCTGTATGACACCGCAGGAAATTGTAGAAAACATGGATCCATTCTATGCTTTGTTTGGACAGGTAAACATTTTTGGCAATCATCTTCAGGCTGTTGGCGATTCATTTTATGAAGAAATAACTTACAAGCAGTTTTTATTATTAATTTGTCTAAAAATTTTTGAAACTCCACCGACTGCCAACGAACTTGCCGAAGTAATGGGATGTTCTCATCAAAATGTAAAAGTAATTCTTGAAAAACTTGAAGCAAAAGGAATTGTTACATTGACTCGTGACGAAAATGACCAGCGTAAATTAAGAATTGCAGCTACCAAAAAAAGTGAAGATATAAGTGAAAAATATCAGAACCGGCAAAAAGATTTTATGGCCAAACTTTACGACGGCATTTCTAAAGAAGAAGCGAAATTGACTTTGCAGATTCTTTCTAAAATGGAAAATAACCTTTCAAAAATAGTAACAAAATAAGGAGCTGGCGATGAAAACAGCAGTTATTTTCAGTTCTGAAACAGGTTTTACGAAAAAATATGCAGAATGGCTAAAAGAAGCCCTTGGAAATGAAGCAGAACTTTTTGCACTAAACGAAGCGCGAAAAGCTTTAAAAGACAGCTGGAATGATTTTGATGCACTTATTTATGGCGGCTGGTGCTGTGCAGGCAGTGTAAATGGCGCTTCGTGGTTTAAGAAAAATATTTCTGACTGGGCAGCAGCAGGAAAAAAACTTGCAGTCTGGGCAACAGGCGGTTCGCCTGCCGGAAGCCCTGTTATTGAAGTTACTTTGAACAGGCTTCTTGCAGAAGAGCAGCACAAAGTTTGCGAAGTATTTTACTGTCCGGGCGGATATGCGTATGATAAAATGTCTGCAAAAAACCGTATGCTTATGGGGTTGTTTGCTAAAATGGTTGAAAATAAAGCCAAAAAAGACCCGAGCCTTAAAGAAATGGCAAAAATGCTTTCGCAGTCTTATGACCTTACAGACAAAAAATATATTGAACCGATTTTGAAATATCTGGAACAGAAATAAAAGCTGGAATGCAGCATGTTTTGTCTTATTCTGATTTTTAATTAGCCCAAATGTCGAGTTTTTATAAAGGCGATGTAAAATTTATTTTGTCATGCTGAATTTATTTCAGCATCTCCCTTGTATTAAGAAGCCCGTGCTGAAAGCCGCCGATGGCTAATAAATTCGGGCTGACAGATTGTTTTTAGGTCTTGTTAGTGCAAGAACAATTATGGATTTTATAACTCGACATTCAGGCTGATTAATAAGACAAAACAGCTTGTGCAGATTTAATGCTTTTAAAAAGAAAAAACTGAATGCCAGAATGTGTGCATAAACACTGCTTGAAACACTTTTTAACCGCACTGACTTGACTGCTTTGCATGGTCTGTGTGGTTATTTTATTTACCTGTATACGAGTAATGAATTTTATTCGTATATTTATAGAGGAAATCTTATTATTGTAGTTTTTAAAGAAAAAACTTGTAATTTTCCAAAAAAATGGATATTTTAAAAAAAATTGTTTTTTAAAAGTTTTATAATTAAATCAATCTAGGAGATTTGCTATGGAAAACAAAGAAAATCTTATAAAACCTTTTCCTATGAGAATGCATTTAGTTTATGCATTGCTTTTTGGCGTTCCGATTTTTCTTGGATGGACATGGAGCGTTTATCTTCAGATTTTCGATTTGCAGACAACATTTTATGTTTTTATGCATCCTGCAATCTGTTCTTCAAGTACATTGCTTTTGGTCTGCTATGCAGCTTTTTATGTTGTAATGCTCAAAAAAATATATAAATATGACGGTTCACCAGAATCAATTGAAAAAACAAACAACACTGTAAAGCTTACCGAAAAAGTTATAGTTATAGTTTCGCTGTTGAACGGCATTATTATTTCATATCTCGTAAAATCAGCTTTTTATCTTCGTGGAATTGAGTTCAGATATTTTGCACCTCTACTTATGAGCGTTCTGGGGCTTTCACTTTTGTATTCAATATTCTTTTTTCTCCGTTTTATACGTCTGTTTGAAGGCAACCTTTCGGCTGTTCCATTTGAAAAGAAGTATATGTCTTCGCGGCTTACAAGCAGAGCCATATATGTTGCAGTTTTTGCTGCCTTTGGTTTAATTCTGTATACAAACAGCGTTATTTATTCGCCTGTTGTAAATAAATATTCTGCAGGTGCGCTCTTCCAAAGATATATTTTGCCTGGTGGCATTGTCGGTGCCGCTGCAATTGTTCTTGACTTTTATGCATTGATGAGAGAAAGCATTAACCGTGTAAAAGAAGTTTCCGGGTTGTCTA
Organism: Treponemataceae bacterium; assembly: GCA_024402455.1. The sequence continues at coordinate 13,876 of JAKSTS010000039.1, read as the reverse complement.
AATCTCTTGCTGCAAAAGATTATTCAACAGAAAAACTTGAACTTTTCAGCCGCAATGAATTTGGAATTCTTATAAATGATTTGAATGCTTTCTATACAATTACGCAGGATTTAATTTCAAAAATCGTGTCTTCAGTTGATGGAGCTGTTTTCTCTTCAGAAAATCTTGCACGCGATTTAACGACATCAAATGAAAGCATAGCAAAAATTATGAGCAGCATAGAAAACATTCAGCAGAAAATTAATTTCCAGCTGAACAATGTGGAAGAATCAAATTCGACAGTAGATGAAATGCTTTCGAGAACTTCGCTGCTTGATAATGCAATTCAGTCACAGGTTTCAGAAGTAACAGAAGCTTCAGCTGCGGTTCAGCAGATGGTTGCAAATATACGTTCGGTTACAGCCATTCTTGAAAACAATGCAAATGAAGTTCAGATTCTTGGAGAAAAATCTGAAGAAGGTCGTCAAAAGATTTATAAGTCAGTTGAATACGCCAACTCGATACTGGAAAAGTCAGACAGTCTTCTTGAAGCAAGTTCTGTTGTAAGTAAAATTGCAAGCCAGACAAACTTGCTTGCAATGAATGCGGCAATTGAAGCAGCACATGCAGGTAATTCGGGCAAAGGTTTTGCTGTTGTTGCAGATGAAATCAGAAAACTTGCAGAAAATTCAAATGCGCAGAGCAAGATTATTACTGAACAGTTAAAGGAATTCAAAGAAGCGCTAAATGCTGTAGTTTTGAATACTAAAGACATTCAGAAAGAATTTGAAGAAATCTTTGAAATGACAAATAATGTCAAAGACAAAGAATTAAAAATAAAAGCTTCTATGGACGAACAGGCAGCAGGAAGTTCTCAAGTATTGCAGACAATGACAGAAATAAGCAGTTCGACTTCAACCATCAAAAATGAATCTCTTGAAGTATTTGAAGGAAGTCAGCAGATTAAAAACAAGATGCAGAATCTTTCTGCCATTTCTCTGGAAATTGGCAATGAAATGTCTGAAATTACTTCAAATGCAGGCAAGATAACAGATACAACAAAAATCGTAACTCAAAGTTCAGACGAAAACAAACAGAACATGCTTGATATTCAAAAAGAAGTAAATCAGTTTAAGCTTTAGTTTCTGTTGTTTCAACTATTGGAAAATGCAGGAAAGCAATGCTGCAAAAAGCATCTGCTTTTCTGCATTTTTTTTTGTTTGGGCAAAGATGCTGTTAAATTTTAGTTTTTGTAAAGTATTTAAGTTATTTTGTATTTTCAATACTTGTAAAAGTATATTTTTGGTTATTTATTTATTGCATTTGTATTACTTTTGTATTATATTAAATGTATGGAGGTTTATATGAAAACAGCAGTAGTACAAACAAGAGTTGATGAGGCACTTAAAAATGATGCAGATGCTTTTTTTGAGTCTATCGGAATGGATACAACTACAGCAATACGTATATTCTTAAAGCAAACTTTGATACAGCATAAAATTCCATTTGAAATTATTCAAGATAATTCATTTTATTCTGAAAAAAACATGAAAGCTTTGGAACATTCTAAAGAACAGATGGAAAACGGGAATCATTCGATACATGATCTTGTTGAGGTATAAAAGTGCACAAAGATTTCTCGGATGATGCATGGGCTGATTATACATATTGGATAATGCAAGATAAGAAGACGTTGAAAAAAATAAATCAACTTCTTACAGATATTGAAAGAAATGGTTATAGTGGGATAGGTCATCCTGAACCCTTAAAAGAAAATTTAAGTGGATATTGGTCACGTACAATAGATGAGAAAAATAGACTTGTATATAAAATAGAAGATGGATTAATAAAAATTCTTCAATGCAAAAATCATTATGATGATAAATAGTAAAAAGTTTAACTCGTTTTTTAACTGCTAATGAGATATTGTATTTATAATTTATAACAATAATATTCAGTAACAAGATGCAGAATCTTTCTTTTATTTCGCTTGAAATAAACAGTGAAATGGCTGAAATTACTTCAAATGCAGGTAAGATAACAGAAACAACAAAAATCGTAACTCAAAGTTCAGATGAAAACAAACAGAACATGCTTGATATTCAAAAAGAAGTAAATCAGTTTAAGTTTTAATTTCTGTGTTTCAACTGTTGGAAAACGCAGGAAAGCAATGCTGTAAAAAGCGTCTGCTTTTCTGCGTTTTTTTGTCTGGACAGAGATTTCCTTAGTGATTTTATCTGTAGCCAGCTTTGAAACGAACTTGAATTTTTTATTTGTGCAGAATGTTTAAGGTTTTGCCAGTCCGAACGTCAGTAAAGTTTTGAATAGTATGCTATTTTAGGCCGGTTGTTTTTAGAAAAAAAAGGATGATATTCTTCTTTTTGAAAGTCATCAAATTTTTCATAAAAGTTTTTGCTGCAAAATACGTAAAATGTATAGCCGTAGCTTTGTTTTGCTGTGTCATAAAGCCACATTTGTTTAATTTCAAAAGCTTCTTCCTGCTGTTTATATTTGGCAGTTACAGTTTCAATTATCTTTTGTGGCTGCAGGTCTTTTTTGTCTTTTTCTTCTATTTTGAATGCAAAATAACCGTCATGTTTTTCCCATTCTGCCGGTTTCAAATAAATAACAGCTGAATTTTGCTTGTAATTTGAAAAGTCTTTGCGTGCCGTTTCTATGTCTTTATATTCAGTTTCTTTATATTCAGCTTTTTTTAGTTTTGCTGTTATTTCTTTCATAAAATTTCTGGAAATTTTATATACCGAAGAATTTGAATCTTTACAGCAGTTTCCGGTTAAGTCCAGTTCAATTTCCTGAATGATGTGTCCGTTTTGCAGAACAGAAATTCTGGCATCGCATGGAAAATCTTTGGAATATTTAATGAAGTTTTCTGCAATGAAAACTGGGTGAAGCCGTAATTGCTTTGAAAATGCTTTAATTTCTTCCTTCGAATCAATATAAAATGAGTTGTTGTTTTTGCTGTAAGTTACAAGAATTGTAGAATTTTCAGCTAAATCGCCTGTGATAAGCTGTTTCGTGTAAAATATGCGCAGAAGAATAAAAATTGCGGCCGCTATTAAAATAATTTTTTTCATTTTATCTTTAAAACTTTGAACCTGTCGTGTGTAATTTAAGTGTTTGCGCAGATTATATCATTTAATTTTAAAAGTGTGAAACATGCAAGGTAATGATGCATTGCTTTTTGTCAAAAAGCTTTGTGTATGTTGCAGTTTCAGTTTGAAAGATGTTTCTTAAAAAAAATAATGGCTGCTCTGATAATTGCAATTTACGGAACTGACTTTGAAATGCAGTGCTCTATAAATATTAAAAATTTTATGTTACAATCTTGAATGTTGTTTTAGTGTTGAACGCAGAAAACCATTCTGTTTAAAGTTGCAGGCATGTTCCATGTTTGCAGAACACAATTTGAAAATATTATATGGAAGAATGTCGTATGATTTCAGTTTGCATGGCAGTCTATAATGGTGAAAAATTTATAAAAAAGCAGATAGATTCGATTTTATGTCAGTTAGATGCAGATGATGAACTGATAATTTCAGATGATGGAAGTACTGACAAAACCTTGGAAATTATTGGTTCTTTTAATGATTCAAGAATAAAAGTGCTTAATCATGTTCATGATGAAAGTTTAATGAATATAAAGCGCTGCAGAAGTTTTTATCTTGCTACTGCAAATTTTGAAAATGCAATGAATTATGCAAAAGGAGATTTTATTTTTCTTTCTGACCAGGACGATGAATGGCTTCCGGAACGAAAAAAGAAAAGTCTTGAAAAATTGCAGGATTGTGACTGTGTTATGTGCAATTATAATGTTGTTGATGAAAACGGTCAGCTTTTGATTCCGCAGATTCATAAAAAGACGCCTTTTAAAAAGAATTTCTTCTATAATTTAACATTCCTTCCATTTACCGGCTGCTGCATGGCTTTAAAAAAAGAATGTCTTGAATATATTCTGCCTTTTCCCAAAAAGTTGATTTGTCATGATTTATGGATTGGTTCTCTGTGCAATAAAAAAGGAAAGATTGCTTTTATAGGAGAAGTTCTGCACAGTTATAGAAAACATGAAACCAACGTTTCTTTTGCCGTAGGCAAAAAGAGGAATCCTGTCTGGTTTATGATTTATTACAGAATGATTTTTATTGTTCAATTTATAGAAAGAATATTTTTGCAGAAGAGAGCGAAATAAAATGGATGCCTTAGTTTCAATTATTACGCCGTGCTATAACTGTGAAAATTTTATTTCTAAAACAATTGAAAGTGTTATTTCGCAAAGTTATCAAAACTGGGAAATGTTGATAATTGATGATTGTTCAACAGACGCAAGTTTTGCTGTTGCAGAAAGTTATGCAAAAAATGATAAGCGCATTAAAGTTTATAAGAATAAAGAAAATCAAGGTGCTTATTTTTCACGTAATTTTGCCATAAACGAAGCAAAAGGCACATATGTCGCTTTTTTAGATTCAGATGATATTTGGCTGCCTGAAAAACTTCAAATACAGATTGATTTTATGCAGAAAAATGAATGCGATTTTTCTTTTGCTGAATATGAGTGGATTGATTCAGACGGCGAGCCGTTAAAAATAAAAGCAAGAGTTGTAAAACATCTTTCTTATAAAAAAAATCTTTTTCATAATTGGCCTGGCTGTCTTACTGTAATGTATAATCAGGAAAGACTTGGAAAAATTCAAGAAAAGAAAAAAGGAAATGGCGATGATTACGCACTGTTCCTTGATGGATTAAAAAAAGCAAAAAAAGCAATGGGAATTAAGCGTGTTCTTGCAAAATATCGCCGTCACTCTGAAAGTATTTCATACAGCCGGTTAAAAATGGTAAAAAATCATCTGGAAGTATTGCATGATATTGAAGGGCTGCCGTTTATAGTTTCTTTATTTTGCCTTTTTACACATACTGCAATTATTTATTTATATAAAAACAAAAAAATCAAAAACTAAGCATTAAAAAACGGTGTACATGGTTCAAAATTCAAGATACAAAAAAAAGCTGCCCTGCTTGGCATCTGGTGTGCCGAAACAGTGCAGCTTTTATCAGTTTTGGGGTGTTTGCCTAAGAATGAACTTAGAAGAGTTCCCGATTATTTGATTTCGTAAATCCAGCCTTCTGGTGCTTTTATAGTGCCCATCTGAATTCCTGTCAAAGTTTCGCGGAGCTTTGACAAAACTGGACCCATTTCATCTTTGCCTTCATTGTAGATAATTTCTTTGCCGTGGTCATTGATTTTGCCAATTGGAGAAATTACAGCAGCTGTGCCGCACAAACCGCATTCTGCAAAGTCAGCAAGTTCTGTTTTGTTTATTTTGCGTTCTTCAACTTCAATGTTGAGATAGTCTTTTGCAACCTGAAGCAAAGAGCGGCGTGTAATTGAAGGAAGAATTGAATCTGATTTTGGTGTTACAATTTTTCCGTCTTTTGTTACAAACAGAATGTTTGCACCGCCGGTTTCTTCAATATATGTATGTGTTGCCGGGTCTGTGTACATATTCTCTGCAAAACCGTTGTTATGTGCATCAACGATGTTGTGCAAAGACATTGCATAGTTCAAACCAGCTTTAATATCGCCAGTTCCGTGTGGTGCTGCGCGGTCAAGATCAGAAAGTCTTACTGTAATTGGTTTTACTCCGCCTTTGAAATATGGACCAACTGGTGTTACCAGAATGCGGAACTGATATTCTTTAGAAGGTTTTACACCGATAACAGCATCTGAACCGAACATATATGGACGAAGATAAAGAGTTGCACCGCTTCCGTATGGAGGAACCCAGTCTTTGTTAGCTTTTATTACATCTAAACAAGCTTGAACGAAGCGTTCTTTTGGGAAAACAGGCATTTCAAGTCTTTTGCATGAATTTTCCATGCGTTCAGCATTCATATCTGGACGGAATGTAACGATTCTGCCGTCTTGTGTTGTGTATGCTTTAAGACCTTCAAAACAGGTCTGAGCATACTGTAAAACACCGGCACATTCTGTGATGCAGACTTTGTCATCTTTTGTAAGTTTGCCGTTGTCCCATTTTCCGTCTTTGTAATTTGCAACAAAACGTTTATCTGTCTTCATGTAGCCGAATGGCAGATTAGCCCAGTCAAGTTTTTTCTTTCCCATAGTGAACCTCTGTTTTTGATTCTAATTTCTAGAACCTTCTATTAAATAGTTGCACAAAAACGTGCAACATATCTTTAATTGTAGTAGATTCACTTTAGTATAAATTAAGTTTTTTGTAAACGGTCTTTTCAGGCTGCTGTGCAGTTGGTGCTGAATCTTTAATATTCAGGGATTATTGCCTGTATACACAAGTCTTTATATTTATCACCTGGATAAACTTCGAGAATTGTAATCTCAAGATTTGTATATATATTATCATATAAATTGAGTTCGTTAATAGGAATAGTCTGTTTCTCTGGAGTATCTTTTAAAGTAACTTCGATAGAATTACCAGATTCAAGACTTTTTATTCTGATTTTTTTCGCCCTTGAATTTGCCTTATACAAATCTTTTCTTGTTTCAGACTGATAGCCGTTGTAAAAATCTAATTTTAGTAAACAATGGCGTGGAAGTTCTATAGTTATTTTATCTTCAATTCCATAACCATTTGCAGATGCCCATGGCAATCCAGAAACGGTTCTTAAATTTTCAGCTGTATAAAAAGCATTTTTCTCTCTTAATTCGGAAGTTGCCTTATAGCTCTTAGGCGTACTTATTATTTTTTCATCAAGAATCAAAAAGGGTATCAAGGTTTCAAAACCATGCCATATTAAAATTCTTGCATTGTATGTATTTATATCTTTGTCAGCTGTTTTAAGTTGATTTATTGCTTGTACAGGATATTCAATTATGTCAATGTCATCAACGAATTCCCTTTTACCATTAAAAGTTTGCATATATTCACAGCTAGAAACCGAATAATTATTATCATTCGTTTTATATATGTAATAATGCGCTAAAGTTGGTTTTGCATCATTATGATAATAATATTCTTTTAATATACCTGATGAAAAAACATAAGATATACTCATATTTTCTTTTTTTACAGCTTGAAATGTAAACGATGAATCAGTTTTGTCTAATTCATAATCAGTAAATATTCTTTCCTTGTATGGTTTGTTATCACGATAAATGCATTCAGTTTTTGATTCTAGATTAATTACTGCTTCTGTATTAAAACTGCCACCATAAAACAGGGAACAAATTCTGCCTGCCCCGTCTGTTTTCAAAATAACATCTTCATAATCAGTACAACCATGTTTTGAAAAAACAGGTCGTTTAAGTTCTATTGTTTTTTGAGCAGATAAAGCAAAAGTTGTTAATATAAATAAACATAAAAAAATCAATTTATTTGTTTTCATTTATTAGTCCTTATATTCTATAAAAGTTCTGTTGCCGTTCTGAATCATCTCTTCAAACAACTATACCAATTGCATTTAGATATTTGCAAATAGTATCAAGGCTAATTTATTTTAAATTGATTTTTATTTATAAGTCAATCTTTTATTGTGTTGACGAAATTTTTATTGATTTAAAAAATTGTTTTGCAGTGCAGGTTCATCAGTTGTGTGTCTGTCAAAGCTGATGAACCTGTGTTTCGGGGCATTAAAGTTTAAGCGACATATTGCCGCATTTGTTTAGTTATTTCCGCAGGAATGTTCGCTGCAGCTGTGTTCGCCGCAAGAGTGTCCTTCCTGGTGTTCGTGGTCATGGTGGTCGCAATGTACGTTCGGGTTAAAAATAAGCCTGCCTGCTGCAAAAGATTTTGCGGCTTCGTCTGCACTGCCTTTTACACCGCCGTAAATTTTAATGCCAGCTTCTGCAAGTGCTGTCTGTGCGCCGCCGCCGATGCCGCCGCAAATCAGGGCATCAACTTTGTTTGCGCTCAAAAAACCTGCAAGTGCACCGTGTCCGCTTCCGTTTGTTGGTTCTAAAGAAGACGAAATTATCTTTCCGTCTTCGATGTCAAAAAATTTAAAAGTTGCTGTGTGACCAAAATGCTGAAAAATTTCACCATTTTCATAAGTTACTGCTAATCTCATAATATTTTCTCCTTTTTGCAGAAAATGTTGTATTGGTTGATTTTCTGCAGTTCGTCTGCATGATCTGTTTCCACAGAAAGGTTTTGCCGAACCATCGCACAAAATGTAGTTGCCGCCTTTTATAAGCAGTTTTTTGCCGTTTACGAGAGTGTCTGCAATTTTGTGCCTTGCATTTTCGTAGATTTCTGTAATTGTTGTTCTTGAAACGCCCATAATTTGTGCACATTCTTCGTGGGTCTTTTTTTCATAGTCAACAAGCCTGATTACTTCAAATTCATCATTTGCAAGAATAACTGTTTCTTCTGTTTTTGAGTCTGTCGCTTCAAATGTTGAAAATTCAGGTTCGCAGCAGATTCTTCTGCATCTTTTAGGTCTGGGCACTTTTAAACCTTTCCGACATATGTCGCTTTTAATATAGCATCGTTTAATTTTTTATACAAGATTACTTTTTGCCAGTGCTTTCAACATGAATTTTTGTTTTAAATGGATTTTCAGCATCAAATGTAAAAAAAACTTATTTTAAAGGTTTTCTAACGAATTTTTATTTGGCAATTTGATTTTTCAAGTTTATACTTTCTTTATAGTTGCCTTAATGTTTACTGTATGTAAAATATTTATTGTTTAGTTTGACAAAATTGTTTCGGAGGAAATATGAAAACTTTTTTAAACTTCACTTTGACAAAAGCCTGCTTTGTTTTGTGTATTTTTTGTTTTTTCCTGTCAGGTTGTGCTACAACTTCTTCTGCAAAAGCACCGAATTTTTATCTGGACAGGCAATGTGGAGTTTATAAAGCAACTGCAATTCCATATGGCAATGACAGTAAACAGAAATTAGACATTTATCTGCCTGAAAATTACATGGAGCAGGAATCTCTTGATATTCTGGTTTTTATTCATGGCGGGGCTTATTATACCGGCAGCCGCTATGAGCTTAAGGATTCTTGTACTGAAATGGCAAGAAACGGGCTTGTTGTTGCAATGATGGATTATCGCCTTGTTGGAGCAAACAACGATTATTTTTTTAAGGAAATGTTTGAAGATGTTTGTACATCTGTAGAAAAAATTGCTGCTGTTTGTGCTGCAAAAAATATAAAGCTTGATAAAGCGGCAATTATGGGCACTTCTGCTGGTGCACATTTGGCAATGCTTTATGCGTATAAAATGATTGACCAAAGTCCGCTTGATATAGCTTTTTGCATAAATTATGTTGGACCTGCTGATCTTGCAGATCCAAATTTTCTTGCAAAAGAAGATGACAAAAGATTTGAAGGCTTAATGGCACTTATAAAAAAACGGCTCGGCGTAACAAAAGGCGCAGAGGCGGTTCCTTATTTTAAAGAATACTCCCCGATTGAATATTTAAAACCGACAAGTGTACCTACAATCTGCGCTTATGCCAAAAATGACGAAATTGTTCCATTTAGTATCTGCGAATCTTTGATTGCAAAATTTGAAGAATTGAGCTGCACTTATACCCTTACGGTTTTTCCAAAAAGCAATCATGATTTGTCTGCTCCAGAAGATGCGCCTCTTAGAGAAGTTGTTCTTTCTTATATAGATGAATATATGGAAAAATATTTTTGATTTAGCTTTGCTTTTCAGCTGAATCAAAACAGTATTCTGAAATATAAAAGATTATCAAAGTTGCTCTAAACTTTGTATTGTTCTCAATTGAAATGCCGGCTGTCAATTCTGCTGGCATTTTTGTCTTTTAAAAATGAGATAACCAGCGGTTTGTTTTGTGTTTTTGCATTTATATAATCTTGAATTTTCTGCAGGTTTTAACATTCTTTTGAAGTATTTGCAAACAGTGTATTTTTTTAGCATATTGTGCTTCACAAAATTAGCAAAAAACGATAATATAAACACCTTGAGTCTGCAGAAAACTGCATGGAATGGCATATTAAGTGTGCCATAAAAAGAAAAGCATAAATGCTGTGCGGCGTTAGTTATTTCCTGTTACAAAGGGGTTCGCCCTTGATGATTTCCGGTTCATGAATTGCGCGATAGACAGCAAAATGCGAAAGGATTGAACATGGAAGAAACTATCTCATTTGAAGACCTTGGTCTCGATGAAGCTACACTTGAAGCTGTAGCAGCAAAAGGCTTTGAACAGCCGTCCCCGATTCAGGTGCTTGCAATTCCGCGTCTTTTAAACGGAGATGCTAACATTATTGCAAAGGCACGCACTGGCACAGGCAAAACTGCCGCATTCGGCATTCCTCTTGTGCAAAAAATCAAAGAAGACAATGGAAAAGTTTGTGCGCTTGTTCTTACACCAACCAGAGAGCTTGCGCTTCAGGTAAGCAAAGAGATTGATTCACTTCATTCTGGAAAATTTCCTCGGATTGCATCTGTTTATGGCGGTGCAGGAATGGGTGAACAATTGCGCAGTCTGCGCCGTGGTGTTGAAATTGTTGTCGGCACTCCGGGGCGTGTAAAAGACCATCTTGAACGCGGTTCGCTTAATATTGCAAACATTGATTATTTCATTCTTGATGAAGCAGATGAAATGCTTGATATGGGTTTTGTTGAAGACATTGAAGAAATTTTCAGTCAGGCAAACCCGAACAGTCGCGTACTGCTTTTTTCTGCAACAATGCCACAGCCGATTTTGAACATTGCTTCTCGTTTTATGGGCGATTATGAAATTGTAGAAGAAGAAGCACGTCCTGAAGAACCAGTTTTGACAGAGCAGCGCTATTGGGTTGTCCGCGAAAGTGAAAAAATAAACGCTCTTGTCCGTTTGATTGATATTTCTGATGAATTTTATGGCTTGATTTTTACACAGACAAAATCTGATGCAGATATGGTTGCAAAAGAACTTGATGACCGCGGCTATCAGGCTGCAGCCCTTCATGGAGATATTGCACAGGTTCAGCGCGAAAAAATTCTGGCACGGTTTAGAAGCAAAAAAACAAAAATTCTTGTTGCCACAGACGTTGCTGCGCGTGGCATTGACGTTACAGGTCTTTCTCATGTTGTAAATTATGCAATGCCGTTTGACGGACCGACATATATTCACCGCATTGGCCGCACTGGACGCGCCGGTGCAAAAGGCATGGCTTTTACATTGGTGCGTCCTGAAGAACGTAGAAAAATCAATTATCTTCGCAAGGTTTCAAGCGGAAACCTTGAAGAAGCATCTGTGCCTTCGGTTGACGAAGTTTTAAATGCGAAAAGAAAAAGACTTTTTGACGAAACTTTGAACAAACTTGGACTTTTGCCAAAAGCATCTGTTCCAGAAGAAATCGAAGACAATGCAGAAAAAAATGATTCGATTATTGCAGAGCCAAGCAAAAATCTTGAGCAGGAAGTAATTGTTTCTGCAGAAAGCGAAAGCCTTGCAGACAGTTCATCTGAAAATGCGCAGTTTGCAGAAAATGTTTCAATTGAGCTTGATGAATTTGTAAATGATGAAAATGCAGAATCTTTTGATATTCCAGAAACCATAGCAGTTTCTTCTGTTAAAGAAGCACCGGCAAAACCTGTTGTAAAAGCTGCTTCAAAAGAATTCATTAAATTTGCAGAAAAAATCTGCGAGAACCAGGATCCAAAAGCAGTTGTTGCAGCTTTGCTTGAAGAACAGTTTGGTGCTCAGCTTGACAGAAAACGATATGGCAGTGTTAATACGTTTAACAGTGCACCTCTTTCAAAGCAGATTCGCCTTTATGTTGGGCTTGGCAGAAGAGACGGCATGGGCAGACCGGAAATTGCACGTTTCTTTGCAAGCCTTCTGCATATTCCTGGCAGGCTTGTTGACCGCATTGAAGTTACAGAAAACTTTTCTCTGGCAAGTCTGCCACCTGATGCAGCAATGCGTGCCTTGGACATGGCAAAACGCGACAGACAGTTGCCGCATATGCACATTGATACAAAAGACAGCGAAATGGGCGGCGGTTTCGAGCGTCGTGGCGGCAGAAATTTCCAGGGTGGTGGAAGACGTTTTGACAGAAATTTCGATTCATTCAAACAGGAAAGACGTGACCGCTCTGACCGTCGTGGCGGTTTTGACCGCGGTTCAAGAAAAGACGGCGGCAAACATTCAAAGCAGAAAGAAATGATGCCTATGCAGTATCGCACAAGCAATGCAAGTCTTTATAAAAAACACAAAAACTGCGATTAATTCATGCTGAAATTTCAGCTAAAATAAGAAGCGGCACCTGCCTTAAAACAGCAGCGTGCCGTTTTTTTTGCCGCATCACGCATCATTAGCCGCCCTGACAAGTGCAGTACATAAAATCCGTGCTGAAAAGAAACCTTAATTGCGGTGATGGGCGTTCTAATGAATGTGCGGTTATGTATGTTCCGTTTCCTTTTGTCTCATATTCGGTTTTTGAAACAAGAGTTATGTCATTCAAAGTTTCAATGATTTTTGTCTGTTTGTTATATCCGCTGCATAGCGTCAGCACCGTGATTCTGTCGTAATAGTTTGCCGCGCATATACGCGACAATTCTTGTATGAACCGAGTTTTTGAACAAATAATAAAATGAATGCGGTTTTTCTTTTCTTAAATATGAAAGTTATTGTTATAGTCCACAAAAACAGCAAGCGGCTCTTTGCATTTAACGTCAAATGAATTAGCCTCATAAAAAGTGTAGCTTCCATCGGCATTCCAAATGTCTGTGTGTTTTTTGCAAGTTATAAAGCCAATCAGAATAAAAACAAATCCGGCTAAAACAATGATATTCCTTTTCATAGCACAAATTATAAAAAAGAAATATGTCAAAATTATGGCAGAACGCAATTTGTTTTGAAAATTTCCGTATTTTTAATGGAAATTGCGGATGTTTTAAGGGGTTGCGCATTTTGCAAAGCTTAAAAAGAAACTTATTGCGGTTGAGTTTGTTATCAATGTAATAAGTTCACAAACCACATAGGAGTGTTGCAAATGAAAAAAATCACAATCTGTATTTTAGTTGCATTTATTTGTGCTGCAGCCGTATTCGCGCAGTCTGCAAGCCGCACAATTTCTGTTTCGGGCAGCGGTTCTGTAAAAGTTCCGGCTGACATGGCAAAGCTTACATTTTCTGTGCTCACAAAGGAACAGACCGCGCTTGATTCGGTGCAGAACAACGCCGCCAAAATGAACAAAGTCTATGCTGCGCTGAAAAAAATCGGCATTGCTGAAGATAATATCTCGACATCGAACTACAGACTTTATCAAGAAAATTACAGGAAAGACGGCAAGGACTATCCGGGGCTTTATGTTACGTCGAACAACATTATTGTTGTGCTTGAAGACGTTGAAAAAGCTGGGCTTGTGATTGATACGGCTATTGCCGCCGGCGTAAACCAGATGAACGGCATTTCGTTCCTTGTAAAAGATTCAAAAGCTGCGCTTGAGCAGGCGCGCATTCTTGCGTTTCAGCAGGCAAAAGAAAAGGCAGAGCTTTTTGCAAGAGAAGCCGGCTGCAAGCTTGGCAAGGTCATCAACATCATGGAAAATTCTGGTTCTTACCCGGTTGTGCGCGAAATGGCAGATGGTCTAAAAATGGCCACAGCCAATTCCACAACAATTTCAGCTGGTCAAGATTCAGTGACCGCAAACGTTTCTGTTGTTTTTGAACTGAAATAACGGCTGAATAAATGCCAAAAGACAAAGCCCTTCGTTGTACAAAACAGCGGGGGCTTTTTTATGGGCATGGTGATTGAAAATAGTTCTTTGGATTCGCTTTCTTCCTATAAAATTGCATCTAAAAAATCTGCAAGTTTTTTTTGTTGGTCTTTAGTCAGACGGTACCAGCGGTTTAGAATTTCAATTTGTGCTTTTGTTAATTGTTCTGAAAAACATTCATCTTCAATAAAAAATTGAGACAAAGTAATTCCATAGGC
>JAKSTS010000038.1 GCA_024402455.1 Treponemataceae bacterium | reverse complement strand
TACAGCGGCATTAACCGCATTTGTGCAGTAAAAAAACGGATTGTACGTCCGGGCGAAATGCAGATTGTTGAATTGAATAAAGAACATTTAAAGAAAATTGAAGATTCGGTTACTGTTTCAATTGAACTGCCGGAGGAGGATATTGACTGATGAAAAAATATTTAACCTGCATTATCTGTCCTATGGGCTGTTCTTTAGAGATTGACGTCAATGAAAATGAAGAAAATATTGAGATAAAATCTGTTTCTGGCAACAATTGCCGGCGCGGCGAGCAGTATGCAAAAAAAGAACTTACAGAACCGACACGTACATTGACAACTACAATGGCTGTTTCTGGTTCAACATTAAAGCTTGTGCCTGTAAAAACTGACGGCGAAATTCCAAAAGACATGCTGTTAAAGGCCATGGAAGTAATTCGCCGCGCAAAATGTACTGCACCAGTAAAATGCGGCGATATACTTTTGCTTGATCTTTTGGGCACTGGTGTTTCTGTTGTGGCTTGTGCCGATGTGCTTTAATTAAGAAATTCCTGTGTTTCTTATATGCGCTTTGTGTGGTGCATGTTGTGCAAAACAAGCTTTTTTCAGAGTGACCGTTCATTGTAAAAAAAGGCTGTTTTTAGAAATATTGCTTCTAAAAACAGCCTCAATTTTTTTAGAAATTCTGAAATGCAGATTACATTTCAACTTCTACGGTGTGTTCTTTTTTGTCGGTCTGCCATGAAACGATTGTTCCGTTGATTGCTTTTCCGTCAACTTTAATAGATTTTACACCTTTTGAAGAACCGCTCTTGTTTGTTACGCTGATTTTGTAAATGCAGCCACGACAGATTCTTGTAACTTCAAAATTCTTCCATGCTTTTGGAATACACGGATCAATGCGGAGCCCTGAATGTTCCGGTCTGATTCCAAGAATGTACTTTGTTGAAGCCTGATATGTCCAGCTTGAAGTTCCAGAAAGCCATGAATTCCTTCCAAGCCCAAAATTAGGGTGCTCGTTTGATAGAATATTCTGTGCATAACAGTATGGTTCACATTCATATTCATCAATTGATTCGTTTTTGGCTGCCGGATTTATCCGCTGATAATATGTAAATGCCTGGTCGCCGTCGCCTAAAATTGTTTCTGCAATAATTGCCCATGGGTTCGGATGAAGGAATATACCGCCGTTTTCTTTTGCTCCAGGCGGATAAGTTGTAACGCCGCCTTTTTCACGGTCGTATCCTTCATAACCAGGCCATGAAAGCTTAATTCCTTTGTCTGTTGCAAGATATTTTTTTACAGCATCCATGGCTTTTCTGCCTTTGTCTGTGCCGGCTGCAAAACCAGAAAGAACAGCCCATGACTGTCCGTTAAGCCAAAGTTTGCCATATTGATTTTTTGCAGAACCAAAAGGTTCACCTTTGTCATCAAAATAGCGGACAAACCATTCGCCGTCCCATGCTGAATCGAGAACAGATTCTTTCATCTGTTCGTACCATTTTCGCCATTCAGCTGCTTTTTCTGTTTCTTTTCTAAAATCTGCAAGTTCTGCAAGTTCGCAGAGTGCCCAGCCGTAAAGATTTGCAGTAAAAAGACTTTCTGCACCGGTCGGCAGGTTTACAGTGTCGTTCCAGTCTGCAAAGCCCAAAAGCGGAATTCCGTGTTTTCCAGTATTTTCATGTGTGAATTTAACTGCACGCTGAAGATGCTCGTAAACAGTGCCTGTTTCAAGCGGTTTTTCATTTTTGTCTTTTTCGTAGAATGGAATCTGTTCCTTGAGAAAATCGTAATCGCCTGTTTCTTTTACATAGGCACTTACGGCAAGAACAATCCAAAGCTGGTCATCTGAATAAAAATGCGGGCGGTCTTCATATTCAAGCGAATCGCCGCGGCCTGCAATCATTGAAAGCGGGTTAAACTGATGGTAAGCAGAACCGTCTGTACTCTGTACAGAAAGAAGCTTTTCCATAAGTTCACGTGCTTCATCTGGAATTTGTGGAATTACACCCATGACATCCTGAGATGAATCTCTAAAGCCAATGCCGCGGTCTGAACCGTAACCCAGCTGATAAAGTGAAAGATAGCGCGACCATGTTTTTGTTGTAAAACACTGGCGCGGGTTATGCAGGTTAAGCATTGAGTTAAATGCTGCATCTGGGGTTTTAACCTTGATGACAGAAAGATATTTATCCCAGAATGCAGACAATTCTGCAAATGCTTTGTCGACGCTTGCTGTTGTTGTGTAGCGTTCTGTTGCTTTTGCTGCATCTTTCAGACAGTCAACTTGAGTAAGCTGTGTAATTACAGTTGAACTTTTGCCTGGTGCAATTTCGCCCATCGGCAGAATAAAAGCTGCAATAGTGTCGCCTCTTACTGCATCAATTGAAGAAAGTTCTTCGTTTTTAAGCGAAACTGGATTCTGCCATGTTCCATATTCATTGTCGCCCAAAAAACGCTTGCGGTCTGTTTCGTAAGAAGATGCTTTGACATTTGCAGAGAAAACATTGACACCCATGTCGCGCTTCATATAAGCATATGCAGCAATTGCAGCATTTTTGGCTTCAATTTTGTGGCTCTGCATTGTCTGTGGAACCCAGTCTGCATTTGTAAGCTGTTTCAAAGCTTCAAAATGAGAAAATTCAACAACAGGAACAAGCTCGACTTTCAAAGTTTCTTTGCCTGTGTTTGTAACTGTATATTGACGGATGAGTTCATTTCCGCCGCGTGGAATAAATGCAAGAATGTCGAATTTTAAATCGCCATAGGTGCAAATCCAGCGTGTATAATACATGCCTACATGACATTCAAAATTGTCTGGTGTTTCAAGAGTTGGCACAAAATATGGAGCAATGATTTTTGCGTCTTTTGCAGACTGTCCGTTTTTGCGCACACGAACGTATGCTGTTTCTCCCTTAAAATCTCCTGCCGGCAATTGTGGAATATATTTGGTAATTCGATTTAAAGCCGGGTCGCCTTTACAAAGTTGTGAACCGCCAGTGTGATCAAGAAAACCACCAAACTGAAGTGTTCCAACATAGTTGATCCACTTTACAGGTGTTTTCGGGTTCGTAATCACATATTCACGGTGTTCATCATCGAAATAGCCATACTGCATATGATTCTCCTATACTTTTTTTAGAATTGTTTTTTAACGCAATTCTTCAATATTAATGCCTGCTGTTTTTATATAAGCAAGATTTTTTTCTATTAGTTCATTTCTGATTTTAACACAGTTTGAAGAATTTCCGCCATCTTTTTGTCCATTAAGAACATGGTCAAGCATTTTTTCAATTGTTGTAGAAGCAACGTGCAGTCTTGTATCAGATGAAGCATAATAAATGTAAATATTTCCTTTTTCATCTGTTACCATTCCGTTTACAAATACAACATTTGAAACATCTCCAGTTCTTTCTGCTCCAACCGGTGCAATTAAATATCCGCCGGGCTGTGCTGTAACTTTCCATGGTTCATTCAAATCTGTAAGAAAACAGTAAATTACATATCTGAGCCCTGCTGCACAACCGCGCACGCCGTGTGCAATGTGCAGCCAGCCTTTTTCTGTTTTTATTGGATGCGCCCCCTGTCCGTTTTTTACTTCTTTTATTGTGTGATAAGCACGCGCATCAATAATTAGTTCCTGACCTTTTGCAATTTCTGCATGTGTAATGTCATCAACTAAAGCCCAGCCGATGCCGCCGCCAGAACCTGCATCAATAAAATCGTCCTGCGGGCGTGTATAAAATGCATATTTTCCGTCTACAAATTCCGGGTGCAGCACAACATTTCTTTGTTGAGAATTACAGATTAAATCAGGAAGCCGTTCCCAAGTTTTCATGTCTTTTGTGCGGCAAATGGCGGCAGAAGCTTTTGCACTAGAAAGGTCGCCTTGTGGTGCAGATTCATCTTTGCGTTCTGCGCAGAAAACGCCATAAATAAAGCCGTCTTCGTGTTTTGTAAGGCGCATGTCATAAATATTTGCTGCAGGGTCGTTTGTTTCTGGCATGTCAATTGGAAAATCTTGAAAAACGAAACCGTCTACAGGACTTTTTGAATGTGCAATTGCAAAAAAAGATTTTCTGTCATTGCCTTCAACCCTTACAACAAGATAGTAAACACCGTCAAGAAAAATTGCACCAGCATTAAATGTTGCATTAATTCCATTCCGTTCCATAAGATAAGGGTTCGTTTTTGGATTCAAATCGAATTTCCAGAAAAGCGGAACATGATCTCGGGTTAAAACAGGATATTTATAGCGGTTAAAAATGCCGTTATCCCAGGCTTTATCAATTTGATTTTTCCGCTTAATAAGTTTTTTATGGTTTTTTATAAGCTTTTTTAATCTTGCTTTATAAATCGACATCAGTTCCTCCAGACTACTCAAAATGCAGTTGCTGTTTTTAGTGCATGGCTAATCATTTTTTGTATCTGTTATAAAACATTGAAATTATACAACATGCAAACAATCTCTGTCTATATTCTTTCTCGTGTTAAGCATGAAACTTTTGCGGTTTTACTTTGTTTATAAAAAAATAAAACAACAGTTTCATGCTGTTTTTATAAGTGCTTAAAAAATTATGAAAGCAAATTTTTAGACACAATAAATTTATCAACAGGAGATGAACTTATGAGAAAATCAAAGGGTTATGAATCTTGGCTTTACACAGCTGTCTGTGCATTTGCAGCTGTAATTTTCTGTGCTGCATTGTTTTCAGGCTGTTCAAAAAAAGCAGGCCGTGCTTATTCTGCTGAAGAATCAATGGTAATGATGGAAGCAGAAGCACCGATGATGATGGGAAGCCAGGTTGCTGCATCTTCATCAATGAAAAAGGCAAAAGTTGCAGCTAAATCTGAAATAATGACTGATTCTGCTGTTGTAGAAGAAGCAGTTCAAGCTGGCGGCGAAGCTGTTCAGACTGAAAGAAAACTTATTTATACGGGAAATATAACTGTTCAGGTTGAAGATCTTGCTGCTGCAGAAAAAAATGTTTCTGGTTGGGTTGAAAAATTCGGCGGTTATATTACAAACAGCTCTGTCAGCGGAAGATATTTGAATGTTACGGCACGTATTCCGCAGAAAAAATTCAACGAAGCTTTTGAAGAAGGTTCGTCTATCGGTTCTTTACAGAATCGTTCTGTTTCAGCACAGGATGTAACAGACCAGTTCTACGATTTGTATGCACGTCTTGAAACAAGAAAGATTCTTAGAGAGCGTCTGCAATCTTATTTGAAGGCTGCTCCAAAAATCGAAGATATGCTTTCTATTGAGCGTGAACTTAATGATGTGCAGAGCGAAATTGAATCAATGGAAGGTCAGTTCCGCAGACTTTCTAACCAGATTGATTTTGCTACTATTTATTTTAGTGCTTCTTTGCCACCGAACACTACAGAACAGGGTTTTATTTATCCAAATATCGGCAAGAAATTTTCTACTTTCTGGGCTGATGCACTGGAATTTCTTGCTTCATTCCTTGTCGGCATTTTTTATGTGATTGTTTTTGCTGTTCCATTAGTTCTTGCAGCAGCATTTTTGTATTTTGTTTGCTTTGGCAGACTTGGGCTTGTAAAAAAACTTTTTGCTCTTGCCGGCAAAAAAACGAATAAAACTAAAAATACAGAAGAAAACAAATAAAGAAATTAATAGAAATTAAGTCTTTTTGATGAAAAAGTTCTGCAGCCTTGAGCGAACGCTTTTGCATTTGCGCAATGGTTGCAGAATTTTTTTTATGTCGTGTGCAGGCGAGGGGAAAAATATTAAATCTTGAAAAGTGTTCTTATTTCGTTTAAAGCATCAATTAAAGACTGAGTATCTTCTTTTGTGGTTTCTGAACCAAAAGAAAAACGAACGGCTGTTGAAGTTTGGTCTTTTTTTATGCCCATTGCTTCAAGTACAGGTCTAGAAAGTTTTTTTGCTGAACATGCAGAACCTGTTGAAATGCAAAAACCTTTTTCGCTCAAAGCCCTTACCATAACTTCACCTGGAATTCCGTCAAAAGAAGCCTGTACAATCCACGGAGAAAAAAGAGCTGCGCTTTCGGCGGGCGCTGTTTCTTTTCTTATATCTGGAATGAGGCTGCAGCCTTTTATTTTTGAAATCTGCGTTACAAAATCAAAAGTGTTTTCAATCTGTTCATTATAGCGTGCAAAAGCAGCACTGTTTATTACTTGTCCGCCTTGTTTTGATGGTGTAAGTGCATACTTTTCAAGACAAGCTGCAAGAGAAAGGGCTCCTGCAACATTTTCTGTGCCGGCTCTTAAACCGCCTTCCTGTCCGCCGCCTTTCAAAAACGGTTCCTGTCTTTTTGCAAGATATAAAAGACCAATTCCTCTTGGACCTCTTAATTTATGTGCGCTAATTGCTGCACTGTCAATTCCAATATGGTTTAAAGACAACGGAATTTTTCCGACAGCCTGAACTGCATCAACGTGAAATTTTGGTTTTTTCTTGCCGGCACACATTTTGATAAGTCCGTCTGCAATTTGATAAACCGGCTGAATTGTGCCTGTTTCGTTGTTTACAGCCATAAGACAGACTAAAAGTGTTTCTTCATCAACTTTAGAAAGCAGTTTTTCTGCGTCGATTATTCCGTTTTTTTCTGGTTTAACAGAAATAACATTGTAGCCGCAGTTTTTCATGCTTTCTGCCATTTCTCTTACGGCAGGGTGTTCAAGTGCAGAAATAATTATTGAACCTTGAGATTGTGTCTGATTAATTCTTGGTCTCTGCAAAAGCGAAAGAATCGGCCAGTGGTCACTTTCTGTGCCGCCAGAAGTAAAAATCAAAGTTTCAGGCGGTACATTAAGGGCTTTTGCGCATCTTGCCCGTGCTTTCTGCAAAAGTGCTTTTGCTTTTATTCCGGCAGCGTGCACGCTGGAAGGGTTCGCAAAACATTCGGTTGTTCTTCTAAGTGAATCTTGCAAAATTTCAGAATCTGGCGGTGTGGTTGCCGCCCAGTCAAAATAGCCACTGAAAAAATCTTGATTAGACATGCGCCTATTTTAATGAAATCAGCCAAAAACAACAAGCTTGGGCATGGGGTGCATGAATCCGCTTGTGATTCTGCGTCTTGTAAGAATTGCGACGGACAATGTATAGCAATTGTAACGGTCGTATATTTCTTTGACGACCTCTTCGATACATCTTCCTTTCCCCAAATTTTCATTAATTGAACTATAATGGATATTATTAAAAAAAGCAATTTACGGCTATTTGATTTATGCGGGAGATGCATCCTAAGTCAATACTGTCATTATCCTTTATAAAGTTATTGTTGTTTATTATTTCATAATCATTTTTTACCGTATGACCATATTCGAATAATCGATTGGTATATTGTCAAATTTATTGGCTTCAAGGAAAAAACGTAAATTTTTTTCTGTCATTGGTTCTTTATTATTCGGACCTATTTTTATTTTAGATATTACTTTTTTAGGTTCTATTTTTACTTTAATATAAGGTACTATTAATCCTTTTCTTTCTCTAAAATAAACTACAGCGCTTTCTGGAATTACAGAAAAACGATATTCTTTTTCGCAATAGTGTTCCTGTTGTTTTACCAAAGAATAGCAATATTCGAAAACTTTTTTATATTCGTCAGAAATATTTCTGTTTGATTCTGCCGATTTAAACAAAAAAGATGTACGTAAGTAGTTAGATAAAACAGTATAAATGGTTTCTTTGGTTTCTGAATCTTTATCAAAAGTTTTTGTGTAAAAAATAGAACCGTAATAAAATTTATTCCAATTAAAAAAATCCCCAAATGTATCAATGAGTGCTTGTCTATCAAATGTAATACATACAGAATCGTTACTTCCATAATAAGTCCATTGATGTATAGAGTCTTCTTCTTTAGATGTAGAAAAAACATATTGATGTTCATTAGGAATTATTAAATCTAATAATTGGGAGATAATGTTAGTAGCAATTGGTGAAGAGTTGTCAGAAAAATGAGTTAAGAAGTCTTTTATAAATTTTTCATCATTAACATCATTCATGCAATTACGTTCGGATAACCATAATTCTTTATTTTCAATTATGCTTAACAAACTTGATAGATTTGTATAATGATATACAAATTGCTCTTCATATAAAGGATTTGTTGTTTTAAATAAATCCTTTATTATTGTATTAAATTTTAAATATTCGTCTTTACACATTTTGTTACCTTTCAATTTGTATAAAAGATTTTTCACTACTACAGATAATGAATTCCAAATATTTATGAACATTTAAGAAGTTTATCATAGTTCTGTTGTTTTATAAAGATTTAGTGAATTATTAAAGAATCAAATCTAGTATGCATAATTGAACAGACATAGAATAGTAAAATATCAAATACGTTAATATTTCAACACATCTGAAATTAATGAATATCATAGAATTACGGGTCTCTAAATATCCACTTTATGATATTTATTTGTGCTTAATTTGATAGTTTTATGAGAAATATCTCCTTTGAAAAAGTGCAACACAGGAGCTGTATGCTTAATTATGGAAATAGACGTGTTCGAAAACTAACTGAGCTTCTGAATAGGTCTAATTTAATTGTCGTATAGGTCGACACAGCTTTTTACAGTGCCATCTTCCCAGAAAGTATATTCATGCCACTCTTCGAAGCCGTGCTCTTTGTGATAAATCAAATTACCATTGCTGTCGTATTCCCAACATTCTTCATAGCCTTCGCTGTTTTTGAAAAGAACCATATTTCCATTGTTGTCGTATTTCCACCATTTTTCAATACCCGCGTTGTTTTTGGCGTGTAGCGCATTTCCATTGCTGTCGAATTTATCATACCATTCTTTGACATCCAATTCTTTGAAGCGGTCGTCGCCCGATTTGTAATAAATCAAATTACCATTGCTGTCGTATTCCCACCATTGTTCATAGCCGTCACTGGCTTTGCAATGGATTATATTTCCTTTGCTGTCACGTTCATACCATTTTTCAACTTTAGAGCTGATGCGGTCGTCGCTGTATTTGAAATAAATCAATTTATCATTGCTGTCGTATTCCCACCGCTTTTCTTCTCCGGCGTTGGTTTTGTAATGAATCTTGTTTCCTTTGCTGTCGTATTCATACCATTCTTCATTGCCGTCACTAGCTTTGTAATGGATTAAATTACTCTTGCTGTCGTATTCCCACCACTTGTCATAGACATTACTTTTGTAATAAATCATATTTCCTTTGTTGTCATATTCATATCTCCCTTTTTCACCGATACTGTTTTTGTAATGAATCAACTTACCCCTGCTGTCGTACTTCCACCATTGTTCATAGCCGTTGCTGTTTTTGAAATGAATCTTATTTCCTTTGCTGTCGTATTCGGTAATACTAGAGACAATCAACCATTTTGAAATAGTTTCACCGTTTACAGATACTTCTTTGTATACTTTTTCGCCTTTTGGCATTTTAGCAGATTTAACATCCTTACTACATGCAAAAAATGGCAGAGAAATAATAATAATGATTGTTATAAGTTTTTTCAAAAAATCGCACTCCTTAATTCTCTGGTAAATTACGTGTGTTTAATAGATATGCTCATTCTAACTTGATTCATATACAATTTGCAAGTTAATTACACATATCAAAATAAAAGCCGCTCAAGCTCGTCAAAGTTTTCAGTGTTTGCAATAATTGTCTGCTTAATCTCTTCTTTCATGCTGAAAGTATACACTACAAATAGAAATGCCCGCAAGGCGGTGCAGTCTGGGCCATTATTCTCCATGCATCTTTGCGTACAGGTTCAAATTGAAACGCAGCCTGATTTGTATTATACTCGGTTCACCATGAAAGAGTTGTCAGAAACATCAAAAGGTATTGTCTGTATTGTTTTTTCAGCATTCTGCTTTGCATTCATGGCTGTTTTTGTGCGCCTTGCCGGTGATATTGGTTTTGTGCAGAAAGCGTTTTTTAGGAATGCAGTTGCTTTTATTATTGCGTCAGCAGGCATCTGCAAAGATTATGCGGTGCATGGAAAAGATGCTGTTTCAATTCCAAAAGGCGCGCTGCTTTTTTTGTTTCTGCGCGCGGCGACCGGCTCTCTTGGTGTTTTCGGCAATTTTTATGCAATAGACCGGCTTGTGCTTTCTGATGCCGCTATTCTGAATAAAATGGCGCCGTTTTTTGCCATTCTTTTTAGTTTTGTTCTTATGCGCGAAAAAATCAGACCGCTTCAGCTTTTTGCAATTATTACTGCTTTTGCAGGCGCAATGCTGATTGTTAAGCCTGGTTTTCAGTTTTCAGAAACCTTGCCGTCGCTGGCTGGTTTTGTGGGCGGCATCGGGGCAGGTTTTGCCTATGCATGTGTGCGCAAATTAAGCACGCTAAAGTGCAGCGGCAAGATAATCGTGCTGTTTTTTTCGGTTTTTTCAATGCTGCTGTCTGTTCCGCAGATGATTGTGGCTTTTGAGCCTATGACATCCGCTCAGTTTCTGTTTTTGTGCGGCGCAGGAATTTGTGCTGCAAGCGGTCAGTTTTCAATAACTGCGGCATATTACCATGCGCCTGCACGTGACATTTCGATCTACGATTATTCTCAGATTATCTTTTCTACAATGTTCGGGCTGCTTTTTTTCGGCCAGCTTCCGGATATTTGGAGTATCATCGGCTACTGTATCATTATTGCGATGGCGGTTCTGAACTTTATTTACACAAAACATCTGCATAATGCGGCATAAAAAAAGCCGCACTTTTTTGTGCAGCTTTTTGAAACGCCTTTGCTTTGTGCAAGACTTAGTATGTGTTTTCGTCCATAGCCTCAAAATCAGCTATTACACCGGCAAGTCTGTCAAGCTCGCGGGTGATTGTCTTTTCGTAGTCAAGCTTGCCGTTTGCTATGCGCTCGCGTTCGTCTTCCCAATTCTGAAGGTCTGTAAGAAACAGAAATTTGAACTTGCCCTGGTTTGCTTTTTCAGCCCAAAGCTTGGCTTCTTTCCAGTAATAAAGTCCGGCTGTATATGCTGTTTCTGCTGTTTTAAGATCGTTCAGATATTGTTCTTTCCATGGTGCGTCATAAAAATATGCAACGTTTTTGTCCCATGTTCTTCCAAGACGCATATGCTGTTCAATTAATTTTAAATTGATATGCATCATAAACAGATAACGGTATTTTTCCCAGTCTGTCTTGTTGTTGATTTTTGCCATTGCATATTGCGGGTTGCAAAAATCTGCGGCAGCAGCGCGTTCAAGCCAGTAAATGTTTTCAATTACATCATCTGGATATTGTTGATAATGAATGTGATAAAGCTTATAGTACTGCTCTTTATAAGATACGATATATGCCGAAGCTGGCAAAATTCCAATAAATACTATAAGCAAAATAAAAGCAATCTTTTTCACGGTTTCATCATCGGCAGATTTTCAAGCACACTCCATATTTTTTGCGAAATGCTTTCAACAGATTGTGTTGCATCAAGATAAATGATTTGTGTTTTATCTTCATATTCTTTCATTATGCGTATATAATTAGAACGTGTTTTTTCAAGAAAATCTTTTTTTTCATAGATTTCCGTAACCCCTCGCCCTGTAATTCTGTTAATTGATATATCAGGTGAAAGGTCAAAATAAAACACAATTTGTGGCAATGGAAAAGACTTGTTTAATTCTTTTGGAAGCGAATCGCCGCATTCACTTGATTGATATGCCAGATTTGAGAATAAGTATCTGTCACAGACAACGAGTTCTCCGTTTTGTGTGCGTTCAATAATTCCGTCTTTGCCGTAAAGATGTTCGCATCTGTCTGCTGCAAAAAGTCTGGCTGTTGTATCGGGGTGCAGTACAATGTCGCCTTTTAAGACATTTCTTAAAAAGACTCCGGTTTCTCTTGCTGTCGGTTCAAATGTAAACCATGCAGGTTTGCCTTTGAGTTTATCTTTTAGTATGTTCAATTGGGTTGTTGTTCCGGCACCATCGATGCCTTCAAATACGATAAAGTTTGAAATGATCATGATAATCCTTTTTAATTGCAGAAAAGCATGTAGTTCATTGCCTTTGCTTTTTATGATTTAACGAGTAATCGGCATGAAATCGTCTTTTCTGAAATATTCAATAATAAGTTTTCTCTTTTTGCTGATAATTCTGCTGGCTACAATTTTTGTACAGCCTATGTACAGACAGCTTACATCAAAATTTGATCTTTTTGCTGAATATATCTTAAAAACAGTTTCTGATTCTCTTGGTGTTGATATTACGTATGAAAGGCTTTCGCCTTCAGTTTTTTCAAGCATCGATATTGAAGGCGTTAAATTAAAAAACAGGGATACTGGCGCAACGCTGGTGGAACTGGACAAGGCTTCCATAAAATATAATATTCTTTTGCTTTTAAAAGGCGATTTTGTTAATGCCGTCAAAGAGGTTGTATTTAAAGGCGCCAAAATCGAATTCCAGAAACAGCATGATATGCCGATGATTCTGCGCATAAGGGATTACTTTAAAGAAAAAAAAGAAGCAGGGCAGAGCAATCAGACTAATCCAGAAGTTGCAGAAAAACCGCAGAAAAATCAGGTTGTCGTGCCAATCGAAGAAATCGACATTGAAGTAAAAGATTCTTCTGATATAGAAGAGCTTATTCAAAAAGCGCAGAAAATGCTGGATGGACTGCCGTTTATTATTTCTTTACGTGACATTCTGATAATTTATACAGATGACAATGTTATTGCAAAATATAAAGTGAATACGGCTTCTCTTGAACCGGATAAAGCAAATAAATTGAGCCGGCTTAAAATATCAAGTGCATTGAATATTGAGCTTATAAACGAAAAACGTCCTAAAATTTTGCGCGGCGAAAATGGCAGATGTTCATGCAAGATTGATGTGCAGGGTTCATGTACTTCTAATTTGACGGAAGCGTCTGCAACATTGACTTTTGATGATATAAAGCTTGGTGCTTATTCAATTTCAAAGACTTCTTTCCTTGCAGCCTTTAACGACAGAACTGTTTCTTTGAACATGATTCAGAATCTTCTGCCTTATAATATTGACGCTTCTTTTTTTTTGCTGACAGGTGATATAAAGGCGCGGTTTGATGCTGAAAATCTTGATCTGTATGATTTGATGCCTGCACAGATTCAGTCTTTTGCATTCAGGCGTTTTGCAAAATCAACAATAAACGGAACTTATCAGCTGGCATTTAATACAAAAGAAAAACTGTTAACGTATGATGTCGCCGGCAATGTTGGCCTGACAGAAAAAATAATCGACGGTGGTTTAAAAGCAGAATATGTTTTTACCGGCACACAGGAAAAAATAAATCTGACGAAATGCCGTGTTGATTCAAAATTTGCGTCTTTTGCACTGCAGGGTTCCTGCATTTTTCAAGGACTTAGAATTGATGGTTTTATTGATTTGCGTTCTCTGCTTCTGCCTAACGGCAAAAACTTTTCTGCTGGAATTTATTTGAAGCCGCTTGCTTCTGGAACAAATGCCCTTATTCCACGTCTTGTGCTTGGTTCGCAGCAATTTAAAAATTTCAGTCTTGTTTGTATTCCAGAAGACAATGGCATAACTTTTACACTTTCTGCTGCAGATGCTAATTATAGTTCTGGAGAACTTCTTGTTGATGGTTCTTATTCTTTTGAAAAAGATTCAATGCTTGAAGTTCATGCAAATACAAAAAGTTTGTCTTTAGGTTCTGTTGCTCGTGGCGTGTCTTTTTTTGTAAAACCAGATCTTCAGAAAAATCTGAATAAATGGGCTGGAACTCTTGCACCTTATCTTTTCGCAAGTGAAATTTTCTTTTCTACAGATTTTAAATCTTATACGCTCAATGCCCCAAGAGTTGCCGTACGACATTCTGGAAATAAAAGGCAGATGTTTTTTTGCAGCATAACTGGAAGCGAAATGCTTTTTTCAATTGATAATATTCTTGCAAGTTGGGCAGGGCAGCGTCTTCAGGGCAGCATTCAGGTTGATATTGCCCATGATTTTCAAGATATAATTTTTTCTTCGGAACTTAATTTCAATGAAATTCCATATTCCATTGGTGGCACAATTGTTCCTGAATCATATATTTCTGTAATTGGCGATTATGGTCTTGAAGTGTCAATTGACCTTGCTAATGATGAAAAACTTGGTTCTGCATTTTTTGAAAATCTTCCGCTGAAAATTTCTGACAATATGTTTACTTCTTCGCTTGAGGCTTCTTTTGCACACAAATCTAGCGAAGACTGGCAGGTTCATGTTTCAAATTTAAATATTCAGGATGTTTCTGGTTTTTTGAGTGCAAAACCAAATGTTGATTTGTCTTTTGTTGCAAATCCGGGCAGTGTCCTGCTTGAATCTTTGGTTTATTCAGATTCTGTCGGAACTCTTTCTGGTTCCGGTTCTTTGTCATGGCTTTTTGAAGATAATATTCTTGATGCAATGGCCATTCATATTCAGATGCTTAATGCTTTTTCGAATGAACAGATTGTTTTTAGTGGAAATGCTTCAAATCCAGAGAGAAAGCTTTTTAGTGAAGCTGACTGGAAAACCGATTATTATTTTTCTATAGAAAGTTCTATTGAAGAGTTTGCTTTTTCCCGTTTAATGAGCAGACAGCATTCTTCTGATACATTGACTGTTTCGCTGAATGCATCTGGCACTTTTGATGAACCGCTGGCAACTGTTTCTATTCCAGAAGCAAGATGCTCAATTCAGGGCTTTCCTTTGGAAGCTCATGGTTCTTTTATGCTTGCAGATGGTTCTGCAACTTGCGAAGATGTTGAAATAAATTATCGCGACCAGACTCTGACAAATATGGTGCTTGATTTTCAACCAAAAACTTTTACAGGAAAATTTACTGCTGACTATTTGGGTTCGCTTTTTGCTGACAGCGACATGTTTCATTCATTTAAGATTCCTCTTGCCATTTCAGTTAGCAGCAAAAAAACACCGGAAGATTCAATTATTCCTGAAGAGTTTTCTGTTTCGC
This sequence comes from Treponemataceae bacterium, assembly GCA_024402455.1. Next base: position 3,047 of record JAKSTS010000038.1, on the reverse strand, counting down.
TTTCTTTTGCCGGTGTAACTGGTGACCTTATCAACATAAAAGATACTTATACTTATGTTATAACCAAAAATGCAGAGCGTGTTGAGCTGTCTGGTGGATTAAAAAAAGAAGCAAAAGGTTTTTATGAATTTGCTACAGGCAAAACAAGTTTAGTTTTAGCAGAACCGTCTCCTTTAAGGTGTAATGTTTCTGGTGAAATTATTCCAGAAGATAATATAATCAATCTTTCTGTCGGAAGCATTCAAGGTGATTTATTCCGCATGAAAGGTCTGCTGACATATCCGATTTTTACAATTGATACGGGTCTGCTTGTCGGTTCTGCTTCTGTAACCGGTATGCTTTCAGATCCGGATTTTAACGGTGAACTTACGCTGATTCAGTTTGGTGCAAGTGTTCCCAAATTCCTTGATGAAACTTTTTATATTGACCATACAGCCATTAAAATTGAACATAGCTCTTTTAGAATTGAACCGATGATTCTTTCTGCTGAAAAAGGTGAAATCCTTTTTGAAGCTTTTGCATACTTTGACCGCTGGAAATTTGATACTTTGTCAATGAATGCCAAAACGCTGCAAGAAACTCAGCTTGGCGGCAAGATAGATTTGAACTGGATGAATGTAACTGGTAAAGCTTCCGGTCAGATGCTTATAGAGCTTACTCAAGACGATGTTTATATGTCTGGTGATATTGTTCTGTCTAATGGTTCTGCCGAAATAACAATGAATGAAGCGCCTCCTTCAACATCTAAAAAGGTAATGGAAACAAAACTTGAGCTGAACCTTGAAATTGGTGAAAAAACAGAAGTTATTTATCCAAACAGAAATGCACCTGTATTCTGGGCTCAGGTTGTGCCACATACTAAATTTTATGTCTTTGTTGATACAGCAATGGATAAAATGGAATTTAAAGGCGATCTTGAACTTCGTGGCGGAGAAATTATGTATGTCGGCAGAAACTTCTATCTTAGAGAAGGTCGTCTTGTTTTTGATGCAAACGAAGACACAATCGATCCTTTTGTTACTTTCAGAGCTGAAATTCGTGAACGTGACACAGATGGAAAACAGGTTAGAATTACTTTGTCTGCTGAAAACCAGCTTTTAAGCCAGCTTTCTCCTTTGATTTCTGCAACACCGGCAAAATCAGAAGCTGAAATCATGGAACTTTTAGGTCAGGCTTTGCTTGCTGATTCAACTGATTCTGACGTTCCTATTGCTCAGGTTGCCATCGGTTTGATGGATTATGGAATGCAAGTCGCATTTTTCCGGCGTGTTGAAAAACGGTTGCGCAATTTATTAAAATTTGATATTTTTTCATTTAGAACTACTGTCGTGCAGAATACTATGTTGCAGATGTTTAATTTAAATAAAGGACGCCAGCTTTCAATTGGTAACTTTTTGGATAACTCAACTGTTTATATAGGTAAGTATTTTGGCGATGCATTGTATGCAGATGCCATGCTGCAGGTCGTTTATGACGAAAAAACTTTTGACCGTGGCAAATTTTTAAGTGGTTTGCACTTGCAGCCAGAAATTGGTTTTGAAATGAACAGCCCGTATGCAACTATACGTTTCAGTATTTCACCTGATTTTACTGACAAATCTTTTATGCGAAATTTGATGGTACCGGATACGTCTATAACAATTTCGAAAAAGTGGCAGTTTTAATTTGAAACACAGAAAGTTGCAGTTTTTAGAACCAGCTTTGAAAATATTAAAATGTAGTTTTCTTATGATTGTCCTTAAAAATAGTGATGATCTTATGTAAATATTTTGTATGTATGATTTGATGTAGGAGTATAAAAATGTTTTTAATACGCAGATTGAACTTAAAGCGTTTTGTAATATCTATTACATTACTCTTCTTTGTTTTTGCATTACCGCTTTTTGCACAATCTGAAGATTGGTTTTATGGAAAAAAGATAAAATCTATAAAATTCAGCGGACTTCATTATGTTTCAAGAAGTGATATTTCTGGTGTAACAAAAGGTTTTTTAGGAAAAGAATTTTCTGATGACATTTATTTTGAACTTTTAAGCCGAATTGGTGCTCTTGATTATTTTGAAACATTTGATACTTCTATTCTTCCTGCAAACGAAAAATATGATGCTGTACAAATTGTTTTTACTGTGCAGGAAAATCCTGTTATTTCAGAAGTTGAGTTTGTCGGAAATAAGCGTATTACTAAAACAGATTTGCTTTCCAGAATGAAAATGAAAGAAAAGGATATTTTTTCTGAAGCAAATCTTGAAAAAGAAGTTTTGACCTTAACCGAGCATTATCTTTCAAAAGGTTTTACTAATGTTCATATTACTACAAACTGGGAAAAAACAGAGCATAACGAAATAAAGCTTAAATTTTTGATAAACGAAGGTACTGCTCTGTCTGTCCGTTCAATAAAGTTTGAAGGAAACCAGATAATTTCAGACAGAACTTTACAGGGAACAATGAAATTAAAACCAAAGTCATTGTTCAGTAAAGGTTCATTTCAGGAAACAAAACTTGAAGCAGATAAAGAAAATATTCTTACATATTATTTAAATCATGGTTATGTTGATGCAGAAATAATTGATGTAATTCGCGAAGATTCTGTCGATGAAAAAGGTACTTCTGTTGTTGATTTGACTTTTGTAATTACAGAAGGATATCAGTATTCTTATGGTGGTGTTCAGTTTGAAGGTAACTACCTTTTTTCATCAGAATATTTGGAAAGCAAATTTAAAATGAATATTGGTGATGTGTTTAACTATACCAAGTTCAATGATTGCTTATCAGCAATGTCTGACGCTTATTACGAAAACGGTTATTTGACAACAGCAATTGTTCCTGAAGCATATAAAGATGAAGAGCTTCGACAGGTTTCTCATTTGATTCATATTCGTGAATATTCAAGGAGCCATGTTGAAAGTATCAGTGTTGTCGGCAATAAAAAGACAAAAGACAATGTTGTACTTCGCGAGGTTCCTCTTGAGCCTGGTGATGTTTTTTCACGTTCTAAATTGATGAGCGGTATGAGAAACTTATATAACCTTCAGTATTTTTATAATTATA
>JAKSTS010000037.1 GCA_024402455.1 Treponemataceae bacterium | reverse complement strand
GTATACACGATTTCGACGCAGAGCGTCGGGGAATTAAACCCTCTTTAGATTAAAAAATGTTTTTATGCAAACAGAAAAAACATTTATGCCGCAGAAATGCGCATAGCAAATTATATCGATGTGCAGCAATAACAAAGCGTATACTAAAAAAGCCGGTGCATCGTATACCGGCTTTTTTTGTTTTTAAAGGGCAATCTTAACTGTTTTCAGACAGGAATAAAATCATCATACAAATATACTCATATCTCTTTGTAATTCAAGATTTGCGCACACAGACTTTTTCTGCTATGATTAAAAACAAAATACAATCAGCATACAGCACTTTTAATGCAATTCTGGAGTTTTTATGTCATCAGATGACACTTTTTACATTCTTGATTCTTACGGTTTAATTTACAGAGCTTATTATGCTTTTATAAACAAACCTTTGATAAATAAAAACGGCGAAAATATTTCGGCTGTTTTCGGCTTTTTCAGAAATTTTCACCGGATTTTAAAAGATTACAATCCAAAATATATTCTTGCTGCACTAGATTCACGCACGCCGACTTTCAGACATGAACTGTTTGACCAGTATAAAGCCACACGGCAGAAAACACCGGAAGATTTGCATGCACAAATTCCATTAATTGAAGAAATTTTAACAGCACTGGGCGTTTCAGTTTTGCGCTGCGACGGTTATGAAGCTGACGACATTATTGCAACTCTTGCAGCTGAATGCGAGCGGACTAAACGGTCATGCTGCATACTTTCCGGCGACAAAGACTTAATGCAGCTTGTAACAGACACGACACGAATGCTTAAGCCTGAACATTTTGGCAGCGGCTGGGAATTAATCGACAAAGACGGAGTTTTATCAGAATGGGGTGTTGAACCCTCTCAAATGCGCGACATGCTTTCGCTTGTCGGCGACACTGCAGATAACATTCCAGGTGTAAAAGGAATCGGCGAAAAAACAGCAAAAAAGCTGCTTGACGATTTTAAAACTTTAGACGGAATTTACAGCAATATCGAAAACATAAAAGGTTCAACGCAGAAAAAGCTCATTGAAGGAAAAGAATCTGCATATTTTTCTCAAAAACTTGTTGAACTTTGCTACAATGTTCCAATAAACACAGAAATACAAAATTATGCTTTCGTTTCGCCAGATTATGCAAGCGCAGCAAAACTTCTTGAACAAGCCGGAGCTTTTGCTGTTGCCAGAAGTTACAGTGCAGATGCAGCCGGTGGCAGCAAAGATGCGCAGCCTGCAAAAGCAACGCCAAAAACAGAAAAAAACGAAATTGCCGCAGCACAAAATGAACCTTTTTCGGCTGAATTAACTCAAAACAGCGGCGACTACACTTCCCTGCACAATATAAATGATTTAAAAAATTTGATTGATGAAATATCGAAAGCGGGTTTCTGCGCATTTGACCTTGAAACAGATGGTTTAAATCCTCATCAGGCAAAAATGGTCGGTTTTTCGCTCAGTTTTCAGACCGGAAAATCTTTTTATGTGCCTTTTACAAGTGCAGAAAACGGAACATTTGACGCACCTCAATACATTGAAAAAAATGCAGCATTGCAGGAGCTTGAAAAAATCTTTTCAAACAGTTCAATTCAGGTTATTACGCACAATGGAAAATTCGATTATGAAGTTCTGCGGTCAAACGGACTTGCAAAACCAAAATGTCATTTTATTGATACAATGATTGCCGCATGGCTTTTAAATTCTGAACAGAATTCATTTTCACTTGAAGCACTTTCGGAAAATGTCCTCAACCTGAAAACAATCAGTTTTGAAAGCCTTGTTTCAAAAGCAGATTCTGCAAAAGGCAAAACATTTGCAGATGTTCCATTAAACCAGGCAATTCCATATGCCGCAGAAGATGCAGATTTAACTTTAAAATTATGGCAGAAACTTGAAAAACAGCTGAAAGAAGCGGAGCTTTTCGAACTCTTTTCTTCTATTGAAATGCCGATTCTGCCTATTCTGGCCGAAATGGAAATCGAAGGCATTCATGTTGATACACAGAAACTTGCAGAATATCGTGTTGAACTGACAGCAGAAATTGATAAAACCCAAAAAGAAATTTTTGAGCTTGTCGGTCATGAATTCAACATTGCATCAACAAAACAGCTTCAGCAGGTGCTTTTTGAAGAACGGAAACTTCCGGCTACAAAAAAAACAAAAACAGGCTATTCAACAGACACAGCTGTTCTTGAAGAACTTGCTTTGCTGGACGCTGTTCCTCAGAAAATCCTTGAATTCAGAAGCCTCTCTAAATTGCTTTCAACTTATGTTGATGCACTGCCAGAGCTTGCTGACAAAAACGGACGCATACACACATGGTTTATGCAGACAGGCACAGCCACAGGCCGTCTTTCAAGCAAAGACCCAAATCTGCAGAACATTCCCGTAAGAGAAGAAGCAGGGCGCCGCATAAGAAGCGCATTTACAGCCGATGAAGGCAAAGTTCTGGTTTCTGCGGACTATTCTCAGATTGAACTTGTGCTTCTTGCTCATCTTTCTGAAGATGAAAACCTTCAGAAAGCATTTAACGAAGGAATTGACGTTCATAAAGCAACCGCAGGTTTGATTTTTGGTGTTCCGTCACAAGAAGTTACACCAGAACAAAGACGGACAGCCAAAACAATCAATTTCGGCGTAATGTACGGAATGAGTGCTTTCCGTCTTTCAAACGAACTAAGAATTTCAAGGGCAACTGCCAAAGAATTTATTGATTCATATTTTGCAACATACTCCGGCGTTCAGGCTTTCATTCATTCTGTAATTGAAAAATGTGAAACAACCGGCTATGTTGAAACACTTTTTAAACGAAAACGGTTTGTACGCTCAATAAATGCAAAGAACAAAACAGAAAAAGCCGGTGCAGAACGAATTGCCGTAAACACGCCTATTCAAGGTTCTGCCGCAGACATTGTAAAAAAAGCAATGATTGCCGTGCAAAATGAAATTGACGCACAAAATTTAAAGGCAAAGCTTCTTCTTCAGGTGCATGACGAACTTATTATAGAATGTCCGAAAGAAGAATGCGAAACAGTCTGCAATCTGTTAAAAAAACAAATGGAAAACATTGCAAAACTTAATGTTCTGCTTAAAGTAAGCATTGAAAGCGGAGAAAACTGGGGAATGTTTCATTAATTTTATCTGGCAGAAGCTGTCAAATTTGCAGAACAAAACATGACGATAATTCACAGAACAACGAAAATATGCCGTTTGCACCTTGACAAAACCCCGTTTTTCACGCAAAATAGCTCACACGCTGACGGTTTTCCGAAAGGAGGTGAGTACACATGGCACGCATCGTAGTTGACGATTCAGAAAACCTCGAGAAAGCAATTAAACGCTTTAAAAGAATGGTTGAAAAAGAAGGCATTATCCGCGAATGGAAAAAACGCGAATATTACGAAAAACCTTCTACTATTCAGAACCGCAAGAACAAGACAATTCAGCGCAAGTTGATGAAAAAGTCAAGAAAAACAAAGGATACAAAAGGATCTTATTAATTGATACTTTCGGTTCAGAAAAAAGCTTCAAGATTTTCCTTGAAGCTTTTTTTGTCTTTATGCATAACAATTTTATTCTCAAATTGCGTCGTTGTTTCAACAACAGAAACGAATGATTTTGAAGACAAAGACAAATCAGATATTTTTCTCACCTCATTAGCAGCCAATTCACCTGCTGACAAACCTGAATTTTTATGGAAAGAAATTTCAGATGGAATTGAAAGCTGTGCTTTTTTTGACAATGCGAGCGAAAGTTTCTGCAATGCAGTAAAAATTGAACTCGGTACAGAAAATCTTGAAATAATTGCAAGTGAACCTGAAACAGATGAAAACAACGACACAGCAATTTTTAAAGCAGAAACAACAAAAAAATTTGCACAAAACAACAATACAATTGTTGCAATAAACACAACACCATTTAATTATCCAGCCGGTCGTCTTTCTTCTAAACGCACACTTGCCGGTGTTTTTATCAAAAACAATGTCGTTTATGCACCAAAAGCCGGAAGATATTCGGCTTTAGTTTTTTTCAGCGACAAAAACGGAAACATGTCTGCAAAAATTATAGACTCACAAAATGACATAGAACCAGATGATTCCATGATTTATGCTTTCGGAGGATTCTGGACAATTATAAAAGACAATCTCATTATTGACTTTGCTTCTCAACAAAAAGAGCCGCGCACAGCTGCAGGTCTTATGAACGATGGAAAAACTTTGATTATTCTTACAGTAGACAAATCCGGTTCAACCTCAAAAGGCAGCACATTCAATGAAACTTCTGAAATTTTGACCAGGCTTGGCGCGCAAAATGCAATAATGCTTGACGGCGGCAGTTCTTCTTCACTTGTCATCAACGAAAAACAAATTTCAAAAACATTTCCGCATGTTCAGGTTGCACTCAGCATGGGCTTTAAAATGAAAAAAGCCGAAGAAGAACAGAAAGTTCAAGACAATTAAAATATCTCTAAAAATTCAAAATTATCTTCGGCTTTTAAAATAAAGACAGTTATGCTTTTACAAGATGCAGGGCAAAACCTGCGATTTCTTTATCAAGATAAATAACTGAAAGCTTATCTTTTTTATATTTTGCAGTTTCTTCAACGCCTTTAAAACCAAACTGTTCAAGATAAGACAAAGCGCGCTCAACATTCCAGCATTTCAATCCTATATGACCGTTTGCTCCTCGTCCTTTAGATTTCATAACCTCAATGCAAGAAGCATTAAATATTGAAGAATTGCCGTCTTTAAGCGGAAAACCAAACAAAGCAAAAAGTTTTGCTGCATTCATTGCTTCTTCTGCATTTTCTGCATTGATGCCAATATGAGCAATTTCAAAACCATGCAGGGCAGTTACAGCTTCGCGGCAAAGTCTTGTAATTTCTTCCCAGTTTTCATTTTCGATTAAATCAGACTTGACCATCCAGCTGCCGCCAATTGCATGAACTGTACCGCATTTTGCATAATCATTCAGATTCTTCATGCTAATGCCACCAGTCGGCATAAACTTAACCTGCGGGAAAGGACCAGACAATGCAGAAAGCATTGCAACACCACCGGAAGCTTCAGCAGGAAAAAATTTAAGCACATCGAGTCCTTTTGCAAGACCAGCTTCTACTCCGCTCGGGTTATTTACACCAGGCACAATCGGAAGGTTATTTGCAATGCACCAGTCAACGACATCAGGAGAAAAACCCGGCGAAACGATGAATTTTGCACCAGCCGCTTTCGCACGCTTTGCATAATCAATATTAATTACAGTGCCTGCACCGACAAGCATCTGTGGAAATTTTTTGGAAATGGCAGAAATGGCATCCGCTGCAGCATCTGTGCGGAATGTAATTTCTGCACAAGGCAAGCCGCCGTCAATAAGAGCCTGTGCAAGGCCACAGGCACGAGAAGCATCATCAATTTTGACAACTGGAACAAGCCCGATATTGCCAAGTTTTTTTAATATATCATTCATACAAAAGAAATTACACCCTTTTGACATACTTGTCAATTAGTGAAACAGTATTTCACTAATTGACAATTCAACAACATAAGTCTAGAGTGTGTTCGGAGGATTTTCCATGGATAAAATAATTACGTTCGGCGAAATTATGTTAAGATTAAAATCGCCCGAACACGAACGTTTTTTTCAGCAGCCTGCCTTAGAAGCAACTTTTGGTGGCGGCGAAGCAAACGTTGCAGTATCTCTTTCATTGCTCGGCAAGCAGGGCGTTTTTGTAACAGCTTTGCCAGACAACCCGATTGCAGACGGTGCTGTTTCAGCAGTCCGTTCACACGGTGTTGACGTTTCATTCATAAAAAGAACAAAAGGTCGCATGGGAATCTACTATCTTGAATCTGGTGCAAATCAGCGTGCTTCAAATGTAGTCTACGACCGTGAATATACAAGCATTTCAATGGCAAAACCAGGCGACTTTGACTGGGCTTCAATTTTTTCTGACGCAAACTGGTTTCATATTACTGGAATTACACCAGCTTTAACAGAATCAACTGCGGCACTTTCACTTGAAGCAGTAAAAGCTGCAAAAAAAGCAGGCTGCACTGTTTCAATAGACTTAAATTACCGCAAAAAACTCTGGAACTACGGCAAAACTGCAGCAGAAGTAATGAGCGAACTTGCAGCTTACGCAGATGTAATCATTGCAAACGAAGAAGACATCCAGAAATCACTTGGAATTTCTGCCGATGTTGATGTTACAAGCGGCAAACTTGATACAAAAGCTTATAAAAACTTGGCAGAAAAAGTAAAAACTGCATACCCCAATGTTTCTGTTGTTGCAATTACTTTAAGAGAATCTCATTCAGCAGATTACAACGGATGGAGCGCAGCTCTACACGGTAAAACAGGTTTCTATCTTTCAAAAAAATATGAAATTACAGACATTGTTGACCGTGTTGGCGGAGGCGACAGTTTTTCTGCAGGGCTCATCTTTGGACTGCTTGAATTTGCAGATGACGAAGAAAAAGCCGTAAATTTTGCAGCCGCAGCTTCTTGCCTCAAACATTCAATTCCAGGCGACTTTAATCTTGTTACAAGAAAAGAAGTTGAAAGCCTGTGTGCCGGCGACGGTTCTGGCAGAGTGCAAAGATAAAACGAAACATTTAAATCAATAAAAAATCAGCGGATGTTTCTGTCACACACAAACAAAACATCCGCTTTTTTTCGTTTCCTGCAAAATCCAAACATTTATTCAGCACAAAATCCAGTTTACATAAATTTAAAGTTGCAAGATTTAATATCACATATTATTATAAACAAAGGCTTTATATAAACTGGAACAAAAACAAAGTGACAGAACTTTATACAAACAGTGAACAACATGACAATATGATTGCAGCAAACAAAGCGTTTGTTTTTATGATACTTGAAATTGTTATGTTCATTTTAAACGCAGCCGGTATTTTTTGTGTAAACCAAAAGCTATACTTAATTCAATTTTTTATTTCCACTATATTATTCATTTTCATACAGCTATTTGGACGGCTCCCTGTTCTTGCAAAGAAAAAGTTTAGTAAATTTGTAATTATTTTTATTTCGTTTTTACTTACATTAATAACAATGACAATACTGAATTTTCATGCATCACTTACATTGTGCTTTCCAATAATTATTGTTCTTAACTATCATTCCAGAAAACTCACTCATTTTACTTTTATATTGACACTTGTCAGTGCATTAATTTCACCAATACTTGGTGCATACTTTAAATTCTGGGCAGTAGATTATTTTGTTTTTTTAATCGATATTATTGCCCCAAATCTGATAAACGGAACTTTATTAGAACCATATATGATTGCTGAAAGCAAAGGTCTTCTTAGCGTTCTTTTGTTCATTTCGCTTCCACAAACTGGTTTTGCAATTGTTTTTGGAACAATCACCATACTTGCAAATAAATTGAATCGAAAAAATTATGAAAATCAGATTAATGAGCTTAGAGAAGCAAGAGATAAAATCTTAGCCGGAATGGCCGACATTGTTGAAAACCGTGATTTCAACACAGGCGGACATATTAAACGCACAAGCGAAATCGTAAAACTGCTAGTTGAAAATTTGCAGTTTGACAAAATCGAACATCGAACACTTAAAAACGATTATGCAGAATATGTCATCCGGACAGCCCCAATGCATGACCTTGGAAAAATTTCTGTTCCAGATTCAATCTTAACAAAACCAGGAAAACTTACTGCCGAAGAATTCGAAATTATCAAGAAACATCCTCAAAAAAGTTATGAAATCATCGACAGCATTTTAGCTGGTCTAAAAGACAGCATGTTAATGGAAATTGCAAAAAATATAGCTTTGTATCATCACGAACGTTATGACGGAAGCGGTTATCCAAAAGGATTAAAAGGTCATGACATTCCACTTGAAGCAAGAATAATGGCTATTGCAGATGTTTATGATGCACTTGTCAGCAAACGCTGCTATAAAGATTCAATGTCACACGAAAAAGCTTGCAGCATTATAAAAGAATCAATGGGTACACATTTTGATCCAAATCTTTGGGACTGTTTTGAAAAAGCATATCCTAAAATCGTTGAATACTATTCGCTGTATGATTTTGAAAAAGATACCAGTCAAAATATACCTGAAAACAGCACAAAATCCAGTATTTAATATTTCAAAACAATCTTACACAAAACAGCAAAAAACGACACACTATTTACAACAAGAAGGCAGATGATTTCAGCATAAAAAACAAAATCTGCAGTGCTTAACAGTTAATTTTACAAGCACAGCAGATTAAATTTTCGTATTAACAGAAAAATAAACAAATCTCGCCGCAAAAATCAAAAAAACAGCTTAACCATGAAGGCTGTCTTTATGCAAACGTAAACGTTCTTTTGCAAGCGGAAGAAGATAAGTTAAATGCTCAACTTCAGAGCGGAAAACAAGCCCATGAGCTAAAGTATACTGAAAACGGGGATGTTTCTGAATTTCTGTAAACAGCTGCTCATCAAGAGTAATAAGCAGGCGATGAATATCTTCTTTTCGCAAATCCTGTGAAATTGCACAGAATTCTGCATTGCCAAAATAACCGATTTCAGCACGTCCGTTTAAGTTTTCATTTATATGATTGGAAAAAGCAACAAGAATATCAGAAACATCAAGTGAAAGCAAATCAGGTGTTTCTCGTCCTGCCGGAACAAGCTGAAGCATAAGGATTGAAAACTCACCTCTTTTATTTTCATCAAGCGATTTCAAATATTCATTTATAGCAAAAGAATTTAAAAAACCTGTTTGATAATCAAGACGTAAATGTTTTTCGTTCAAAGCCTGCATGGCTTTTTTGCCAGATTCAGGACGGATATTCAAAAGATAGCTTGAAACCATTACAGTAAGAAAAATAAGCAGTCCAAATGAAACAGGACTTCCCTGCATGACCGCCAGATTCAGCATAAGATATTTCTGAACAGGATAACGCACAATATCAACAATAAAAAAGAACAACATCAGCAAAAATCCAATCGAAGGCAGACGTTCCTGCCAGAACTGCAAGCGAATATTCCGAATGCTTATATATAGAGCAAAAATAATTTCAATTCCAAGCAAAACAAACTGAACATTTCGTGTTGCAGGCAAATGCATAACACCAGAATAATCAAGCAGCAAAATTAAGGCACAATAAACTGCAAAAATATAAATCAAGCAGAGAACTATCTGTTTTTCAATTTTGCGGCGTGTTATAACTGTATAAAAAAGTGCAAGAACTGCAAAATTAGTACAATAAAGCGAAACATGTTCCATCCATGAATTCAATGAATAATTTGAAAAGAATATAACCATACATCGGTTTGTATAAAGTTCAAAAATGCCAAGCCACAGCAGCGACTGAGACAGCGCCAAAATTTTAGCAATAGGTTTATTAAAAAAAACAAAGAAAAGAATGACAAACGAACTTACAAGTCCAAGTACAACCAGAAAAACAGCAATAAAAATCAAAAACAAACGTCCGGAAAGCATATTGCCAAATGTCTTTTCGGCAGATTCAATCCATGCAGGCTGAAAAGAAGTAAAAGACCGCTTTTCTGTAACATTCAAAATGATTTTTACACGATCGCCCTGTTTGTAATTTTCAAGGCTTGTAACATGTGCTCCACAACCAACATTCTTTGACTTTTTTAGAAGCTCCTGACCATACGTATAAACCAGCTCGTCATTCAGATAAAGTTCAACAGTACAATAAAGTGTATAAATTCTAAGCACAGGATTCGGAACATTAAATTGTGGAAGGACATTTTCAAGTTCAATTGTTGTTCCAGTTGAAACAACAGGAAAAGAAAAATCGGTTAAATCAACATTTATATATTTTCTGTCATCTATCAAAACAGACCAGTTCTTATTGAAAGATACTGCATCAAACACGATTTTCTGTTCAAGCTTGTTCATAAACCAATAAAAAACTGAGAAAAATAAACATAATGCAAAAGCAGCAAAAACTCCAAAACGGAACATGCCCTTTAGTGAATAATTTTCCTTAATCTGTGTCATTGCATACCAAAACAAAAAACCAAAGAATACATCAAATCTATAAAATGATTTGACAATAAGAAATCTTTAAAAATTTAGTTTTTAGAGATTTCTTTTAGTTTATACGATAGACCTTGTGTTAGCAAGCAAAAAAACATTTTTTTTGCGTAAGTACACCTTTAAAATTAATCTGCACCTTCGATGCATAGCAATTAGAATGTATTTTTCTAAAAAAATATTACAGACAGATTGACGGCTTTTCATTTCCGTGCAGAACGTTATGTTTCTTCTAAAACAGGCATTAAAACTTCTGCATAAATCAGCAGTCTGAACCGGCTGCACAAGCAGAATAACATTCATTATTGCATTTTTGGTTTTTCAATTTCTGTAATTTCTCTTTCTTGTGCAGATGCACGCTGAATGCCTTTTCTTAAATATTCATACCCGGCACGAACTTTTCCTGTCTTGCGGTCGATAAAGCCAAAACTTTCTCTGCCAGTTGATTCAGCATTATTGTCCCACAGAACCGGAAGCATATTTTTTTTGTGCGCATATTGAACCAAAAATTCAAGATAATATCTTTGATAATCTGAATAAGTTTTTCCCTGATAAGTTGCGCCATATTCACCGACATAAACGGCACAGTCTTTAAATAAAGCAGAAACCCTGTCAAAAGTTTTTATAAGCGTCTGTTCCTGCGAATTGCCTGAAGTTTCTTCAACCGGAACATTTCCAAAATCAGTACCCCATTTGTGAATTTTTGCTTCAATTCCAAAGTCTGAAGGCGAATAATAATGAAAAGAAACGGCAAACCTGTTTATGCTGTCTATACCGCAATCTTCCGGCAAAACCAAAGACGAAAGACAATCTGGCGAAGCGCAATAACCGTTCAAGCCCAAATAGCGGTAAACATTATTGCCCCCAGTTGCACGCACAGCAGCAACAAAAGCCTGGTTCCATTTATTTACAATTGAATATTGAATTCCGTCATCGCTGCGGTTTGCACCCCAACCCCACTTTCCGTCCTGAATTTCATTAAAACCTTCAAAAGCAAGGTTTGAACCATAATCTCTAAAAGCAAAAGCAACCTGATTCCAGATTGCACAGAATTTAACAGTCTGTTCTATATAATTTTTTTCATTGTCATCTGCTTTTGAAATATTAAGCCATTGATTTACGTCAGAACCGTCATGATGAATGTTTATTAAAACACCAAGATTTTCAGCTAAAGCCATATCTACAACTTTTTTAAGATATGCAAGAAAATCTTCGTTTATTTTATAATCTGGCGCATTTCCAATATGATTTACATAAGTAACAGGAATACGCACAAAATCAAAACCAAGTGCTTTTAATCCTTTAAAAAGTTCAGGAGAAGCTTCTGCCCTGCACCAGTTTTCTGAAGCCGAAAAACCTGAATTTATGCCGGAACCGAGCGTATCAAGATAATTGCCAAGATTCCAGCCCATTTTATAATGAGAAGCAAAATAGTCTTTTGCAGAAGCCGACGTATCAATGTTTGTGCCGTTTTTTGCAGAATAATCTAAACATGAAAGCGAAACATTTGCAGTTTCTGCACCATAACCCAAAATTAAAAGCCCATGCTTTTTTAAAGCTTCAATTTCTTTTGAAGACACAGAACAGACAGTCGTCTGGTTTGCAGCTTTAAGCGACAGATTCTGAAGTTCTTTATCAAAAACTGAATTATCAGAAATTTTTTCACATTTCAAAACTGTCTGCAAACCGTCATTCAACACAAGCTTTAACTTTGGTCTGCTGACCGAAAGATTTGGATTAGTGTGCATGCCGCATTTTTTGGTGCTGATGCTTAAAGTATCTGTGTTTTTCATGTCTTCAAATAAAGCTTTATCAAGCATGATAACCGTAGAATATTTTGTTGCATCAACTGCTTTTGTTTCAGTTTTTTTGTCCGCCTTTTTTGCACTGCAGGCAAAAAGCAGCAACAGACAGGCAAAACAAAAAAACAAAAAATTACGGAAATTCTTTTTCATGGACTAATCCTCAAAAAAAACTGCAGGTTACGAACAGCTCCAAAAAATCAGTTAAACTGTTTTTTTAGAGCCGTACCAAAATGCTTTCATCGGCTACGCCGACATCATTCTGTTTTATAAAGAAAATTTATTCAGTTAAAACGACTTCGATTACTTCAGTTTTTCTGCCGCGAAGAACAGCAACAGAAACTTCTTCGCCCGGCTTTTTGCTTTCAAGCGCAGCATAATAACCGGCAAGAGAACTTACTGCAATGCCGTCAATTGCTGTAATTACATCGCCGCCAAGATAAATAACCTGCGAATTGCGTGCTGAACCATAACGCACAGCCTGTGTTCCGCCTTTTATGCCGGCTTTTTCAGCATTGCCGTTCGGCACAACCTGCTGCACAAGCAATCCGGAATTTACTGCAAGTTTTGCATAATTTGCAATTGAGCTGTTAAGCTGAACAAAACTTGCATCAATTGTTCCACGGCGCACTTTTCCGTTTTGAATAAGCTCTGCAGCAACGCGCTTTGCTGTATTTGCAGGAACAGCAAAACTGATTCCGGCAGAATCACCGGAATTTGAATAAATCATTGTATTTATGCCGACAATCTTTCCGCTCATATCCAAAAGCGGGCCGCCGGAATTTCCAGGGTTAATTGCCGTATCAGTTTGAATCATGTCCCTGATAATTGTGTTTTGAGAAGACTGAATCGGGCGGCCTAAACCAGACACAATTCCTGTAGTCATTGTTCTGTCAAGACCGAACGGGTTGCCGATTGCAATAACTTTCTGTCCTATTTTCAAATGTGTAGATTCACCAAAATCAATTGTACGCAATTCCAGGTTTTCAGGCGGCGTAAATTTTACAACAGCAATATCACTTGCAGAATCTGAACCTACAACAGTGCCTTCGTACTGCGTGCCGTCAGACAGAGCAATATAAATGCGGTAAGCATCTGCAATTACATGCGTGTTTGTTACAACATAGCCGCGCTTATCAATAATTGCACCAGAACCAGAGCTGCCTTCCTGTGGAACAGGCTCAAGAAACCAGTTTACAGCCACAACTTCTGTCGTAATATTTACAACTGCGTCTTTGCATGTTTCATAAACTGTAATATTCTGCACTTCTTCCTGTGTATAGCCGTCAAGAGTTTCTTTTAAAACAGGCGAAACCTGCGAAGTTTTAAACTCAAAAACAGGAGTATCATTTAAAACCGGAACCTGTTCATCTTCGTGTGCAGTTTGCTCAACAACAGTTTCTGCTGAATTTACACGATAATAATTGATAAAAAGACAGACACTGCACAAAACAATAACGGCAAGCGCTGTAATGGATGCAATTAAAATTACCTGAAAACGACTGTAAAGCTTCATTATTTTTCCTTATAAACGAGTTCTAAAATTCAATTTTTAGCGTCATTCCGAGTGCCACATTTTGCAGCTGGCATTTCTAAATTTCCATATATAAACTGAAAAAACTGAAAACCATGCGCTCTTTCAATTTATGTATTGATATTTAGTGCATCTATAAAAATTGCAATTTTAATTGTATTGTTTTCAATTAAAGCAGAACGTCCGCCATATGAAAATAAGGACAACAAATCTTGCAAAAGCAAAACCTGTTGTCCTTTTATGTCTGTTTAAGACATCAACTTTTCAAAACTTATTTGTGTTCAAGTTTCAAAGTTTTTGTCGGCTGGTCACAAACTTCGCTTGGACCATAATACTGAATAGCACCTGGATAAAGGTAAGCTGTTTCAACAGCCCACTTGTCGCGGTTTTCAGCATAAGCTTTAAATGGAGCACCATCAAGTTCAACCAGAGCCTTGCGAATAACTGGTTTTTTAGAACCATGGCGCTGTTCCATGTTCATCATCATTGTCAATGGAATGCCACCGGCAATCCATTTGTCAGCTGGAGCTGTAAGGTTGCGTACGCTTGAAAGATAACCTGTAACACCAGAAGCAATGAGAACAAATGCATTGTAACCAAGGCTGTAGCAGTAATCTGCATCAAAGTTTGAAGGGAATGCACAGCGTCCTTCGTAACCGAAGAAGTGGCAGTATGAGCTGAACTTGCCTTTGTAAGTTCCTTCTTTTTTCATTTCTGCAAGACGTGCTTCAACACTGAGTGCAAGAAGTTTTTCTGTATCAATGCGGCTAACCTGAACGTTTCCGTGAGGGTCGCGGTCTGCAAGGAACTGAGCAGCAATTGCTTCAGGGAGGCTTGCAAATGTTTCAAAACTTGCAGCTGTAAGATTAGCTTTGAGCCAGTCTTTCTTTGCAGCAAAATCTTTAAGTGCATTGAATTCATCAGCTTTAAGAGCCATTTTATCATTAAGTTCTGCAATGAGAACTTTCATTTCTGGAATAAATTCAACAAGACCTTCTGGAATAAGGATAACACCGAAGTTTCCGGCACCTTCTGCACGTTTTGCAACAGCTTTACAGATATCGTCTGTAATCTGGCGGAGTGTCATTTTTTTTGCTTCAACTTCTTCTGAAATCAAGCAGATGTTTGCCTGTGTCTGAAGTTCGCATTCAAGAGCAATATGTGAAGCAGAACGGCCCATCAATTTGATGAAGTGCCAGTATTTCTTTGCAGAGTTTGCATCACGTTCAATGTTTCCGATAAGTTCAGAATATGTTTTACAAGCTGTATCAAAACCGAATGAAGTTTCAATAAGTTCGTTTTTAAGGTCGCCGTCAATAGTTTTTGGACAACCGATAACACGTGTGCCGACATTGTTTGCAACAAAATATTCAGCAAGCAAAGCTGCGTTTGTGTTAGAGTCATCGCCACCAATGATTACGATAGCATCAAGACCAAGTTTTTTTGCTGTTTCAGCAGAAGCCTTGTACTGTTCATCTGTTTCAATCTTTGTGCGGCCAGAACCAATAATATCAAATCCACCTGTGTTGCGGTATTCATCAATAAATTTGTCATCAAATTCTACATAGTCACATTCAATAAGTCCGCTTGGACCGCCTTTAAAACCATAAAGTGTAGAAGCTTTATTGCCTGCTTTAATTCCGTCATAAAGACCAGCAATAACGTTGTGTCCACCAGGAGCCTGACCACCAGAAAGAATTACACCAACTTTAATCTGTTTGTTAACATCTGAGTTTTTGCCTTTTACAACAAGAGCTTCTGGTTTTCCATAAGTATTCTTGAAAAGCTCTTTAAGTTCAGCCTGATCAGCAACAGATTCTGTTGCCTTGCCAAACTCAACAACAATCTTGTTAAGTTTGTTCTTAAGCACAGCAGGAAGTTTTGGCTGGTATTCATACCGTGCCTTTTGCAATGCAGAAATTGACATATTGTCTCCTATTTCTATATATTTTCAGCAGCCTGTGTTTGCACAATACTGCTTCCGTTAAAATTAACACGCTTATAATACTGAAATAGCAGAGCATTTTCAAGCTACATAAAGAAAACACAACAAACGCCCCGGATAAAAAACGTTTTAAGTTTTTCAAATTTTTGAAAACAATTCCATTAATTTTTAGCGATGAATTTAAAACAACATTCAAAAAACCATTTTCTGAAAATGCACACAATTTTATCTTATGTGCTAAAATTAGCTTATGGAAAACTTGTATCATTACACAGATTTTAACGCTATGCGTGGAATCATTACAAACGGAGAAATATGGCTGTGGAATCTTCGGCGTATGAACGACAGCCAGGAAATGCAGTATTTTATAAAAGAACTGAAAATTGCCGTAAAAAACCGCATAGAAGCTTCGCTTTATCCAAAACTGGAAGAACTTTTTCAAGAAAACCTGAAAGATTTTGACAAGCTTTCAAGCTATGCAAGCTGTTTCAGCGAATATGCAGACGATGCAGCACAATGGTCGAGATATGCAAAAAATGGAATGGGCGTCTGCATTGCATTTAACAAAGAACTGCTGGCAAAAATCGGCGAAAAAGGACATGCGCCTTTATGCAAAGTCAATTATTCAAAAACATGCGATGATTTGGAAATCGTGCAGAAAATTGCTGATATTGTAATCAACCGGAATGATTATTCGCAGTCAAAAGTACAGGAACTATTCAACAATCTTGTTACAAGTTCGCCTCTTTTTA
The DNA here is from genome assembly GCA_024402455.1 of Treponemataceae bacterium. The sequence continues at coordinate 2,242 of JAKSTS010000037.1, read as the reverse complement.
AGCACCCGTCTTTTGTAAGTGAAAAAGAATACAGGCTTGTTTCTCTTCCATATAATGTAAATGAATATTTAGGACAGCCGCATTTTTTTGTTGAAGAAACAAACATCAAAAAATATTATATATTAAATTTAAGACAGGTTTGTGATACGCTCGGCATAAAATATGTCGATATATTCAACGAAATCTGCATTGGTCCGCAGGCACGGGTTACAAAAGATGTTCTTTCAGATTATCTTTGTTCAACCGGAATGCAGGAACTCTGCAAAAAAATAAAGGTATCAGAATGTCCGTTAAGACGATTTTAAAAAACGAATTTCAAGGCTGGAAACTCTGGGAAATTTTATGGCTGGTTTTCAGCGCAACCGTAATACTTGTTGTTTCTTCATTTTATAAAGACAACTGGCAGGGCATTGCCGGTGCAGTCTGCGGCATTAGTGCAAGCGTTTTGACAGGCAAAGGCAAACTGAGTGCATATATTATTGGCGGCATAGGCCGTGTGCTATATGCAATTGTTGCTTTTAAAGCGCTTTTTTATGGCGAAGTTATGCTTAACCTTTTGTATTTTGTTCCAATGGAATTTTACGGAATATATGAATGGAACAAAAACATGAACGCCGAAACCCACGAAGTAAACAAAAGAAGCATGAACACAAAACAACTTGTTTATCTTGCAGCAATTATTGCCGCCGCAACTTTTGGCTTTGGCTTGTTCTTAAAACACCTTGGTGGCAGACTGCCTTTTGCAGATTCTTTTACAAATGTTGTTTCAATCATCGCAATGATTGTTACCATTAAAATGTTCTGGCAGCAGTGGATTTTGTGGATTGTTGTAAACAGCGTTTCTATTTTTATGTGGGTTTTGTCTTTTATCAATGGAAGCGGCAGTATCGCGATTCTTTTAATGTGGTGCATCTATCTTGCAAATTCAATAATCATGCTTGTTAAATGGAAAAAAGCAGCAAAAATTCAATAGAACAATAAGAAAATAAATGACAGCTTAAAGCCCGAAACGCTTTAAACAGCTGTCTTTTGTATATTGAGGTTAAACCATGAACGACGCAGTAAAAAAAGAAGTATACAGCACATTCACTTTAGGCGACATGTACATACGCTACATACTCGAAGAAAAAGGCCAGATGGATTTACAGATTGTTCCTCTTTCAAAAAAAGACGACATTGTTGAATTAAAGGAATCAAGAGGCGACTGTCTTGTTCAGGCAAAACTTATTGGCGACGTTTACGCAAGCGGATATTCCGGCGGTGTTACAATGCGCAACAACGGCACTACCGACAACATGAAATTCGTTAAGCAGGAAATAAACGAAACTGTTTCAAAGATAAAGTCTGGTGCTGAGCAGACTGAAATAATTACTTATTTTGATGACGGAAAAAATCATCAGTACATACACACACTCGGTTTTACGGAAGGAGATTTTGCGCTCGACAGCAAGACGACTTTCGTTAACAGCAGCAGCGAAACTGCAGTACTGGAAATGCTTTCAAGTTTTTCTCTTGGAGAAATTACGCCTTTCGAAAAAGACGACGCACAGGAAATGCTTTTGCTTCACAGAATACGCAGCAAGTGGAGCGAAGAAGGTTATCTTGTTACCGAAACCGCAGAAGACCTTCAGTTAGAACCGTCGTGGGCATACTGGCCGCCAAACAGCATTCGTTACGGACAGGTTGGTTCAATGCCAGTAAAATCTTTTGCACCATTCGGAGCAGTTGAAGACAAGAAAGCAAATGTAATCTGGGCAGCTCAATTAGCAGTTGAATCTTCATGGCAAATGGAATTTTACCGCCGCGACAACAGCATGTATTTTTCAGGCGGAATTGCTGACAGGGAATTTGGTCACTGGTACAAGAATATTCTTAGCGGAGAAAGCTTTACTACACCAACCGCAATCCTTACTGCTACAACAGAAGACATAGACACTGCCTGCCAGCGCCTTACTTCTTACCAAAAGAAATTCCTTAACGGCAATCCGCAGTGTGAACAGCATCTTCCGATAATGTTCAACGAATACTGCACAACCTGGGGCAATCCGTCAGAAGAAAATATTGAACGCATACTTAAAGCAATAAGCGGTCACGGAATGGAATATTTTGTAGTGGACTGTGGCTGGTTTCTGGAAGACGGCAAGGACTGGAGCAATTCGATGGGAGATTATGTTCCAAACAAACGATTGTTCCCGAACGGACTTATTTCAGTAAGCAAAAAAATTCATGACGCAGGTATGAA
>JAKSTS010000036.1 GCA_024402455.1 Treponemataceae bacterium | reverse complement strand
AGCTGTCAATGCTTCACCAAGATTTGTTAAATCTGCACCGCTGCTTGATTTGTTCAAAATGTTCTGGAAAAGTTCAGTAATTTCTTCATTTTCCGGGTACTGTTTATGAACACGAGTTACAGCCGAAAGCAATGCCGGATTGTCCGGGTCAAGAGACTGTGCTTTTTTGAAAACTTTTACAGCATTTTCAAGTTCACCAAGTTCGCCATAAAGCAGACCAAGGTAAATCCATGCTTCGCAATCTTCAGACACAGCAGAAAGATAATAACGCATTTGAAGTTCAGCTGCTTCAAAATTGCCAAGTTCATACAAGTGGCGGGCTGCATCAAATCTGTATTTTATATTTTCAGGCTTTATTTTTATTGCCTTTTCAAAACAATGCAGTGCTTTTGTGTCATCACCGCTTATAACGAAATATTCACCAAGCAAAGCCAAAGCATCTGGATTATCCGGCTCTTTGTCGAGAACAACTCTGAGCCGCTTTGCAACTTCCTGATACTTTTTCATGCTCATCAAAAGCTGGGCACATTGCAAGGCAAGTTTTGGATCGCCTGGGCGCATAAGTTCCATCTGTAAAAGAAGGTCGTATGCATTCTGATGTTTATCAAGTTTTTCAAGAACTGTAATTTTTCCGCTGAGAGCTTTTATGTTATTTTTGTCCAAAGCCAAAGCTTCATCATATTCAGCATCAGCTTCTTCACAGCGGCCACGATGCAAAAGCAAATCTGCCAATGCAGTGTGCAGCTCTGAATTTCTGTATTTTAAGCTGATTGCCTGACGCAAAGTCTGTTCTGCATCATCGTCTTTGCCGCAAATATGCTGAACATGCGCAAGACTCATCATTGCTTCAATCCAACCCGGCTTTTTGCGGAGTGTATTTACATATGCGTCAATTGCTTCTTCGTATCTGCCTAAAGCTTCGTAACTGACAGCTGAGTTAAACTGAATAATCGGATGGTTTGCATCAATGCGCAAAGCACGGTTGAAAAGTTCAAGTGCTTTTTCGTGATTATTCTGCAACGCATAAATGCAACCTAAATGGTTATGCGCAAGAACGTCATTTGGTGCTTTTGCAAGAACCTTGTCAAAACAGTCTATGGCATCGTCATATTTTTCCATTGCCTTGTATGTCTGACCAAGGTTGTAATAAATGGCAACAGGGTTTTCATCAAGGTCAAAAGCTTTTTTTAAGATATCTACAGAATCCTGATAGCGACCAAGACGACGATAAATACTGCCGATGCTGTCAATTGCAGAAAAATTCTGCTCGTCAAGTTCAAGTACACGGTTGAAATATTTTAATGCTTCTTCGTCTTTGCCGTAACCGACATAAACTTTTCCAAGTTCAGCAATAATTTCAATATTATCGGGGTCTTGTGTTTTGCATTCTTCCAGAAGTTTAATGGCTAAATCATAATCATGCGAAAAATACGCATCTCTTGCACGGAGCAATTGAGAATCAAAATTTGTACTCATTTTACTTTCCTCAGCGGACGAGCATAAACTTCTTTCGAAAGCACTCCCACAATGCGTTCATCTAAAGATGAATAAGCAGCAACCGCAAAATAATAAATATTTCCATTTTTCAAACCGGTAAGACGATAATTCAAAACATCACCGACATTAATTGGAGAAGCACCTTCAACAGCAACACTTCCCAGATATTCCCCCGGATGTTCGCCATAATAAATTATATATCCGCCTACAGAAAAATCGACAGAAGCAGCCCACGACAAATCAACAGTTCCGTTTCCCGCAGAAGCCTTTAGCGTTGTCGGCGGCAGAGGTGGCGTTGTTTCAATATAAGACAATACAATTTCTGAAACAGACGGAGTTTCCATTCCTTTTCCGTCCGGGAAAAGATCAGCTGCAACCTGAAAGTATTTTCCGCTTACACCACGTATCTGTTCTCCGGGTGTAACCGAAATCCACTGAGGATATTCATCTGTCCATTCGTAAAAATTGTCTCCGCCACGCACATAAAATGCAACATCTGTCTCTCTTGGTGTTGAATAAATTGCACGAAGGTCTGTTACCGTAGAATTAAATCCACTTGATTCAAGCGGCATGGATTCAAACCGGCCGCCTTTTCTTGCGTAAAAATCTTGAGTTATTGCGGCATGAGATGTGCGCGAAATGCAGATTTCGTCAATTAAGCCGCTGTATTTTGTACAAATTTCAATGTCAGCAGGAACACCAAGGCGGGCATTAAAAACTTCGCCAGATTCACGCTGTGTAGAAGTTACATATCTTACAGCCTGAATCTTTCCGTCGATTCTATATTCTATTAAACCAGTTTCGTCATCATAAGAAATCTGATGACGTGCCCATTTTTGAGGAATTATACTGTCTGAACTTGTAATGATAACTTCTGATTCAACTTTGTTGCCAGAACCAAAAATATTGTTAAAAACCCACTCGACATGATTGTTAAAGAATGAAGCACGAATATCCTGGTAAAGTGGAATTGCACCAACATTGCGTGAAGAACGCCAGCTGAAGAACTGTTCACCGCTTTCAGCAAGCGAAGGACAAAGCCAGAATTCAATGACAAAAGAACCAGTAAGACCGGCTCCGCCAAAAATTGAATTTTTTGAACCATGCAGGCGAAGACCAATTTCTTTGCCACGACTCAAACCGGCCGCATTGCCCATTACAGTTTTACCGCTGATATCCAGATTATTCATGGCAACCGAATAATTGCCGGAAGCATCTGTTACAGTTCCGTCTTCAAAAGAAATAAGCAAATCTGTATCATCAGTTACTCTATGTTCGTCATTTGAGAGCAAAACAGATTCATAACCGAAACGTCCAGTTCCAAATTCAACAGAATCCATTACAGAAAGATTCGGCCAGCCGTTTTTCCCACCAACAGTAATTGTCTTTGTCTGTGCAATAACATTTTCTGTGCCACAAACTAGTAGACAAACCATAACAAAAAAGAGTATGTGTTTCTTAAGCATTTTTTTTTTTTTTTTTTTTTCTAAAGCAGGAAGATTAGAAAGCCGCCTTAAAGATTTATAACATGACCGATGCAGAATTAAACCGCAAACAGCTCCATGAAACCGCATTAAAAGCTCCGAAAAGCAGCGGAGTTTATCTCTGGCGAAACGCAGAATCAACAATCATCTACGTTGGCAAAGCAAAGAACCTCAAAAACCGTCTTTCATCCTATTTTGCCGGCAACAAGGATATCAAGACAAGAATTCTCGTTTCCAAAGCCCGTTCAATCGAGTATATCACTACTTCTAATGAATACGAAGCTCTCCTTCTTGAAAATACGCTGATAAAGCAGCATAACCCGCGATATAACATCTGCCTTAAAGACGGAAAATCATATCCGGTTCTGCGCATTACAAACGAAGACTTCCCTAAAATATTCAAAACCCGCCGCATTGTACAGGATGGTTCGCAGTATTTCGGACCGTTTCCAAATGTAAGTGCTCTAGATGCCTTTATCGAAAGCCTTTATCGTCAATATAAAATCCGCCACTGCAAAAAGTTTCAAAAACGAAAAAGCCCATGCTTATATTATCACATCGGCCAGTGCGCAGCTCCTTGCTGTGGAAAAATTTCTAAAGAGAGCTATACACAATTTATCGAAGAAATTGAATCAATACTTGAGAGTGAAGATGAAACACAGGTAAAAAACCTCGAAATTAAAATGAAAGAAGCCGCAAAACTTCTGCAGTTTGAAAAAGCAGCCCGTCTTCGGGACGGAATAGCCGCAATTCAAACGTTGCGAAAACAGAACGCCGTAGAAGATTTTGACCCCGAATCAAGAGATTATATAGCAAGCCACAGCGAAGGTCCACTTGTAACATTCTGCGTACTCAAAATGCGCGGCGGCAAGCTTATTGCAAAAGACTGTTACCGCACAAAAACATTAAATGAAGACAGCGAAACAACAAGCGAATTCTTACGTGCATATTACACCGAAAAAGACCAGATTCCGCCGCACATATTTGTATCGAATGAAGAAAACCTTGAACTTACGCAGCAGTTTTTTGCAGAAGTACTTGGCGCTTCAACCGAAATCAGCACTGTAAAACCAGGCTCGCCAAGCGAAAAACGTAATCTTGCCGCATTAGAAATGGCACGGCAAAATGCAAAAGAAGACATAATCAGACGAATGCGCGAACGCGGAGACATTCCTGCAATGGAAGAACTTATGCACGTGCTCAACTTGCCGTGTCTGCCGGTGCGCATAGAAGGCTTTGATATTGCGCATATCGGCGGAAAATTTCCGGTTGCAAGCCTTATAAGCTTTTACAACGGAAACCCTGACAAAAAAAATTACCGCTACTTCAGACTTAAAACAACAGACGGAATTATCGACGATTTTGCTTCAATGCAGGAAGCGACCCGCCGCCGCTACTCAAGACTCCTGCGGGAACAGGCAGAAATGCCTGATTTGATTATGATTGACGGCGGCATCGGACAGGTAAATGCAGTTCAAGCTGTTCTTGACGAACTCAATTTGGACATTCCGATTGTAGGTCTTGCAGAAAAATTCGAAGATTTGTACCTGCCGCACAACAGCACACCAATAAAACTGCCGAAACGGAGCGAAGCCTTAAGGCTTCTGCAGCGTGTCCGCGACGAAACGCACCGTTTTGCAACTTCAAAAAATCAGGCCCTGCGTACAAAGGCAAACACAACGCTGCAGTTTGAAGCACTGCCAAACGTTGGAAAAGTGCGTGCGGCTTCTCTGCTTGAAAAGTTTAAATCAATTGATGAACTTGCAGTTGCAGAACCGGAAGCAGTCTATAATGCTGCAAAATGTTCCATTGAACAGGCAAAAGATATAATTGACAGCGCAAAAACACTAAGCAAAGAACATCCGCCAGTGTTAAAAGATAAGACACACGCACTTGAAAATAAAGCCAAACACACAACAGAAAACCAACACCTTGCAGACCTTGCAAGTGCAGCGCTTGGAGATACTGATTAAATTTCTGTACCAAATTTTCAATTTTCTAGCACTGTGTTTTGTACAGATGCCGAACTAAATCCGGCATGACCGCTATTCGCTCTTGCAAATAGTAGCGTCTTTTTTCTTAACGCAAAAACCCACAGTTCTTGTACAGGTTATTAATGCTGTTAAAATCCAGGATTTCTCAGATTTTTCGACCGTTACGCAAGGTAACACACTGTAAACTATTGCCCAATTCTAAAATTCAACATATGTCCTGATATTTTTTTTATTCTGCCCTTTCTGCTAGTTCTTCCCAGCGGGCTGTTTTCTGGTCGATTAATGCTGAAATTTCGTTGTAGCGTTTTGTTTTTTCTGCAGCGGCGCCGTCTTTTGCAAATTCTGTACTTGCAAACAGGCTTTCTAAAGAGGCTTTTTCTTCTTCAAGAGCTGCAATTTCGTCTAAAAGCCCGTCAAACTCGACTTTTTCTTTATACGAAAGTTTTTTCGGCTTGTCCGTCTTTTTTTCAGGCTTTTTTTCGGCTTCTGCTTTTTTCTGCACTGCGCTGTTTTTTTCAGTTTCTTCTATATATTCGCGATAATCTGCATAACCACCTGCAAAATAATTTATGTTGCCTTTGCCGTCAAAAACAAACAGAAAGTCCGTAACATTGTCCAGAAAAGCTCTGTCATGCGAAACTACAAGAATGCAGCCACCAAAATCTTTTAAGAAATCTTCAAGAATGCTGATTGTTTCAATGTCAAAATCATTTGTCGGCTCGTCAAAAAGCAGAAAATTAGGCGAATCTGCCAGAATCTGTATAAGCTGAAGACGTCTTAATTCTCCGCCTGAAAGAAACGAAAGCTGCTGGTTAAACATTTCGCGTGGAAAGAGGAATTTTTCAAGAAACTGCTCAATTGAGCATGTCGTTCCGTCTTTAAGGTTGACGTGCTGGCGCTGCCCACGCATATATTCAAGCACGGTCAAATCTCGGTTTATAAAACGCGCGGTCTGGTCAAAATAGCCAAATGCCGTATTAACGCTTGTATCTATCTCGCCAGAATCTGCTTCTATTCTTGCACTGACTAAATCAAGAAATGTTGATTTTCCTGAACCGTTTGGTCCAATAATTCCAATGCGTTCGCCTTTTGTAAACTCATATGAAAACGGTGCAATTATTGTTTTTCCGTCATAAGACTTGCAGACATTTTTAAGATTCAGCACTTTTCCACCGAGCCGTTTGCCCTGTACAGAAAACCCTTCCATATGTTCCTGCTGTTCATGACGTTCTGCAAGCATTGCTTCAATGCGGGCTTTTCTATGATTATCTTTTCCCATTCGGGCTTTTGGCCCGCGTTTCAGCCATTCAAGTTCAACAGAAAGAATTGATTCTCTTTTTGCATCGTGCCGGGCTTCTTCTTCTGCACGTTCCTTGCGGCGACGAAGATATGTTGAAAAGTTTCCTTCGTATTTATTTATGCGGCGCCTGTCAATGTCGAGCATGACATTACAGACACGGTCAAGAAAATAGCGGTCGTGCGTTACAAGCACAAAACTACCCTGAAAAGACAGAAGATGTTTTTCAAGCCATTCAATTGTTTCAATGTCCAGATGGTTCGTCGGTTCGTCCAGAAGCAGCAGATTCGAAGAAGCCGCAAAAGTTCTGGCTATTGCTGCTTTTTTTACCATGCCGCCCGACATTGTGCACATTTTCTGGTCAAGACCGCGGCCTGTTCCACAAACACCAAGTTCCGTCAAAAACGATTCATAAGTGTGCTCAACTGCAAAACCGTTTTTTTCTTCCATCTGATGAGTAAGCTGGTCAAATTTTCTGTGAAGTGAATCTGGTGCATTTTTATTGGCCGAAATTTCATTCAGACATTTATTGTATTCGCCGACAAGAACCAGAAGCGGGTCAAAGCCTTTGTACAAAAATGACTTTAACGAATCCTGTTCGTCAAACTGCGGGCGCTGTTCAAGCACACTTATCGTTATGCTTTTATTAATTGCAATCGTCCCTGAATCGGGCGCCGTTTCACCTAAAATAAGACGAAGGAATGTAGATTTCCCAGAACCGTTCGGACCGACAAAACCGATTTTTTCACCGGAATCAATGCCAAGACTTACATCTGAAAACAACGGCACTTCTTTTACATTTTTTGAAAGATTATCTATTGAAACCAAATTCATAATAATTTTGAAAACTCCGTCTTATAAGCGATTCAAGCTTAACGCACTTTTTAATGCAGTGCACAGCTTTTGTGTACTGCACATTTCAATGCGTTTTAAGATTCTGCAAAAGAACCTGTATAAAGCTGGTAATATTTGCCTTTCTGGGCAATAAGTTCATCGTGGCTGCCGCTTTCAATAATTCTGCCATGTTCCAGAACAAGAATTTTATCAGCATTTCTTACTGTTGAAAGTCTGTGTGCAATAACAAAAACAGTGCGTCCCTGCATAAGGCTGTCCATGCCTTTTTCAATAAGCGCTTCTGTTCGTGTATCAATTGAACTTGTTGCTTCGTCAAGAATAAGCACCGGTGGATTTGCAACAGCTGCACGCGCAATTGCAAGGAGCTGGCGCTGTCCCTGGCTTAAACTTTCGCCGTCGCCGGTAATTACAGTGTCATAGCCCTGGTGCAGATGACAAATAAAATAATCTGCATTTGCAAGTTCTGCAGCAGATTCAACTGCATCTAAAGACGCATCAAGCTTACCAAAACGAATATTGTCTGCAATTGAACCTGTAAAAAGGTGCGTATCCTGCAGAACCATTCCAAGAGAACGGCGCAAATCTGCTTTTTTTATCTTGTTGATGTTTATGCCGTCAAACCGAATCTTTGAACCGCCTTCAACATCTGTTGATGCATCATAGAAGCGGTTGATAAGGTTTGTTATTGTTGTTTTGCCAGAACCTGTTGAACCGACAAGCGCAATTTTCTGCCCCGGAAGAGCAGTCATTGTAATTTCGTGCAGAACAGTTTTTTCTTTTTCATAACCAAAAGTTACATTTTCAAACTGAACTTCTCCTTTTAAAGGAACATATGTTACTGTGTTGTCATGGTGCGGATGTTTCCATGCCCATTGTCCAGTCGGCAAAAATGCTTCTGTAATCGTGCCATCGCTCAAAATATTTGCATTAACCAGCGTTACATAACCAGAATCAACTTCGCCTTCTTCATCAATTACGGCAAAAACACGCTCTGCACCAGCAAGTGCATTCAAAATGCCGTTAAACATCTGCGCCATCTGCGTAATCGGGTTTTTAAAGCTTCTTGAATATTCAAGGAACGATGCAATGCTGCCCAAATCCATTTTGCCGGCAATTATGAGCATTACACCGGCAATTGCTGTAATTGCATAGCTTATGTGTCCCATGTTATTCATAAGAGGACCTAAAATATTTGCAAGAGTGTTTGCTCTTGTTCCGGCACTGCAAAGCCTGTCATTCAAAACATCAAAGTCATTTTTTGAAATATTTTCCCTGCAGAATACTTTTACGACTTTCTGTCCTTCAATCATTTCTTCAATAAAGCCGTTTACATTGCCGATTGCTTCCTGCTGTTCACGGAATGCTTTTGCAGAATGTTTGCCGACAACGCCTGTTACGGCAATCATTGCAACAACTGTAACAATTACAAGCAGCGTCAGAACAGGGCTGAGCGAAACCATCATTACAAAACAAGCCACAACAGTCAGTGTTGAAGAAAACAGCTGCGGAATTGCCTGGCTGAGCATGTCGCGGATTGTATCAATATCGTTTGTAAAGCGGCTCATAAGCTCGCCGTGCGTATGTGCATCAAAATAGCGCAGCGGAAGCTTTTCGAGCTGTTCAAAAAGTTCCGTGCGGATTCTGTACAGAGTCTTTGATGAAATATGCAGCATTATGCGGTTGTTTACCCATGCAGCAAATGAACCTGCAACAAAAATGCAGGCCATAAAACTCAGCATTGAAATAAACCCTGAAAGATCCGGTGATTCTTTTCCAATAAACGGAATAATATAATCATTTAAAAGCGGGCGCAGGAAATATGAACTTGCAATACTTGCGCCAGACGAAATGAGAATGCTTAAAAATACAAAAATGAAAAGCAATTTATAAGAAACAAGATATTTAAGCAGTCTTTTTATTGTTTTTTTTGCGTTTTTCGGTTTTTGCATCGGGCGGCCACGTCCGCCTGGACCTCTTCCTGGACCTGGCATTATAAAGCCTCCTTTTTAGCAGCATTGTCTGCTTCTTTTTCAGCAGAATCTCCGGCACCGTCAAAGTCGCTGCCTTTCTGCTGAGATTCAAATACTTCGCGATAAATCTCATTTGAAGCACAAAGTTCTTCGTGTGAACCATAACCGGAAACACGACCTTCATCAATTACAAAGATTCTGTCTGCTTCTTTTACAGAAGTTATGCGCTGTGCAATAATAATTTTGGTCGTATCCGGCAATGTATTTTTCATGCCGGCTCTTATTGCGGCATCTGTTGCCGTATCAACGGCGCTTGTTGAATCATCAAGAATGAGAATCTTTGGCTTTTTAAGCAGCGCACGCGCAATGCAAAGCCGCTGCTTTTGTCCGCCCGAAAGATTTACACCGCCCTGCCCTAAATCTGTGTCGTAGCCTTTTGGAAATGACATAATAAAATCGTGGGCACAGGCCGTGCGGCATGCAGCTTCTATCTCTTCGTCTGTTGCTTCTGGTGAACCCCAGCGCAAATTGTCGCGTATTGTTCCAGAAAAAAGGACGTTTTTCTGCAGAACCATAGCAACACTGTTCCGCAGCACATCAAGATTATAAGATTTTACATCTCTGCCACCAACAAGCACGGAACCAGACAAAGTATCATAAAGCCGTGGAATAAGCTGAACTATCGTAGATTTTGAAGAACCGGTTCCGCCGATGATTCCGATTGTTTCACCGCTTTTAATTGAAATGTTTATATCGTGAAGAACTGCATTCTTTTCTGTTTTATCATAGCTGAAAGAAACATTTCTGAATTCAATTGAACCGTCTTTTGGTTCTTCTCCAGCTTCACTTAATGAATCAACCGGATTTTTTACGTCAGGTTCTTCATCCAGCACTTCAATAATACGGCCAATGCTCGCTTTGGAAATAACAAGCATGATAAAAATCATTGAAAACATCATCAATGATGAAAGAATCTGAACCATATAAGTAATAAAGCTGATAAGTTCACCTGTCAGCATTTTGCCGCCAATAATCAGATTTCCACCAAACCAATAAAGCAGAATCAACGCAATATACATTACAAGCGTCATAAGCGGCATATTCAGAATTACAATTTTTTCTGCCCGCACCTGTGCATTTCTAACTGCGTCTGCAACATCATTAAACTTTGCTTTTTCGTTGTCTTCGCGCACAAAAGCTTTTACAGCCCGAATGCCGATAAGGTTTTCCTGCACTTTTGCATTCAGCTTGTCATAATTTTTCATCATAATCTGAAAACGCGGATGCGCTGTTTTCATTATGAAAACCATTGGAATGGCAATTAACGGAATGCAGAACAAAAAGACAAGCGAAAGCTTTGCATTTACATATGTTGCCATAATAATGGCGCTTATAAACATAAATGGTGAACGCACGCACATGCGTACAATCATCTGAAAAGTGTTCTGTGCATTCGTAACATCAGAAGTAAGCCTGGTGACTAAAGACGCCGTGCTGAATTTATCAACATTTGAAAAAGAAAAATCCTGAACTTTGCCAAAAAGGCGGCGACGCAGGTTTCTTGCAAAACCAAGTGAAGAAACTGCTGCAAAACGTCCTGCAACAACACCAAAACCAAGCGAAAGCAAAGCTGCACAGACCATAAGACAGCCTGTTTTGACAACATAGGCTGCATCACGGTTTGCAATGCCAACATCAATAATCCGCGCCATAATAAACGGAATTAATACTTCAAGAAGCACTTCTCCCATAATTGTTACAGGCGCCAGAACAGCGCTAACTTTATATTTGCGCTCAAGCCCTAATAAAAGTTTTTTCAAAGTAGACATGTTTTTAATATATCTAGATTCAGACTAAATTTCAATTTGACAAGACTTTAAGTGATATTTATAACAGATTTTTATGTTTTAACGCTTGGAAGCGTTTGAACTTTATTTTGGGGAAGACACCAGCTCAAAGTCCCGGTTTCGTTTGCACGAAACCTTCGAGTTTATGCTTCGCCTAAACTCGCGGCAAATTTGCTGCAAATTTTGTGTTAACAAAACTTGTTAAGGTTGCGTAGCAACCGACGTTTCTTCCCCAAACCCCATCTTCTTTGGCCACGGCTTAGGGCTGCCACCGCCCTAAGAACCGCAGATTGTTCACATTCTTTGAGTTTATTCTTCGCGGCTTCATTTGGAACAATTCTTTTTGGCTGGTTCATGCCGACAAGCTGCACAAATAACTGTTAGTTTGAAACAGTTTCGGTTGTTATTTTATAGAGTTCCAGTGCTTCATCCTGAAAGTCTGAAAAAACAAGGAGTTTCTGGTCGCCGGAAAGTGCAAGACCGGTCGGCTGGTTTCCGCCAGGAATTTCGCAGAGCTGAGTTTTTGCATCTGTATCAATTACAATAATCTTGCCGTTCTGCGGACTTCGTTTTGTATAGTCCTGCTTGTTGTTCGGACCTCTGCACGAAACGCACAAATAGCGGTCGTCAAGCAGGTCAATCGTGTTCGGGTTGTTAAACACATGATATTTATTTTCAATTTTGAATTCTTTTAAGTTCAGTTCGAGCACATTTGCATGATACATGTCGCTGACCCATGCTTTTGTTTCGTCTTTGTTTTTTACGATATGCCGCATTGCAGCTTTTTCTATATAAATTGAATCGAGCTGTTCATATGTTTTCATGCTGAATTTCTGAATTGTTCCGCCGTCAAATGCAAGAACAATCAGATTTTCACTGTCATCAACAAAAGTCATGCCGCGCGGAGCTGCTTTTGTTTTTATAAGCTTTTTTACAGAACCTGTCGCATAATCAATTACAGAAACATCGTTTGAAACCCAGTTTGAAACAACAAGCACATCATATTTTGAATTATATGCAATAAACTTGCTCCATGTTCCTTTTGTGCTAATCGTCCGTTTCAGTTCAAATTCCGGATACGAATATTCGTAAATATTGCCGGTCGTCATCTGCGACACAAAAAATGATTTTTTCTCTGCAATAAAAAGCCCTTCTGCAAAACCCTGCTTTTTCTGCTCAGGCGGTGCAATCCGTTTTATAACTTTTTTCTGTTCAACACTAAAAATATCAAAACCTTCGTCTTCAAGCAGCGGAAGAACAACAAATTTTGAATCGGGACTGAAAATCACCTGTTTCGGCTGTTTTCCACATGAATAAACCCCGATTTTTTCAAAAACAGGCACAGTTTCGGCCTTCTGCGCAAAAACAAAAAAACATGCGCTTAAAATCACAAGACAAATTAACAAACGTTTCATATTCACTCTTTATCAATAGCAGCCATAAAAATCAACATATTCGCAAAAGGCACCGCAAGGTATGCTGTTTTATTCTTTTGCTTTTTCTGCATCAGTTTTGTGTTTTAAAAGCAGATTGTCAAAATCATAATCTGATTTTATCTTATCTAAAATTACAGAAACAATTTTATAAACGTCGCCGTCTTTTTTGTAATTTGCAGGCGAAACAAAATTGACCCTGCCGTCAAGAATAAGCTGCTGTGCTCTCTGCTGTTTTTTTAAGTCTTTCGGTTTATAAACCGCAACAGAATAACCGCCGTTCTGTTTTACAAGCTTCATGCATGGAATGTCAGTTTCGCCGTCGCCGAAATAAATCATGCGCTTAAAAGGAACGGCACGCTCGTTTTCCGGCACAAATTTATTAATTGCAACAGAATCGCTGACTGTTTTTATTCCTTTATTTATCTTGAAAATAAACTGCGTTTTGGTCGTATAATCAATTGCAACACCCGGCCATTCTGCAATTCCGTCTGAATTGTACAAAAATGAGCACGCAAAAATCTGTTCGAATTCTTTTGCAATTGAGGTGCCTTCAATCATTTCTTTTAAGCCGGAAGAATTTATGTAATGTTTTATTTCAAGACCTTTTTCTGCACCATAATCGTTTATCAATTTAAACCATTCTTTTACGCCATCAAAAAGCTCAATTTCGTTGCCAAATTTTGTAAATGAATTTCTTGAAATTGAAATGTTCCGGTATTTTGCTTCATCAAGCATTGTTTTCATATAGCACAAAATGCTGCTTGCATCACTTGCTTCAGAAAGCTTGTTTGTTTTTGTCCAAAACTCTCCGGCACTCATGTTCAGTGCTTTTATAAAACTGAATTCCTGCATGTTTCCAGGCGAAAGAGTTCCATCAAAATCATAAATCAAAGCTACAACAGGTTTTTTCTTCATGTTTTAAATAATAAACCACTTATTCAGTTTTTGCCACAACTATAAAATTCATGCAGCATATCTGCATTCAATAAATTTTAAGCACATGCCTTGAAAATAGCGTTTTTATTTTCTCTGTGATATAATGGCAGCAAGGAGGTGCACCATGGAATACATTGTCAATTTTACATGGGATGATGAGGCCAGTGTTTGGATTGCACAAAGTGACGACATTCCGGGACTTGTACTTGAAGGCGGGTCTATTGATGCATTGATTGAACGTGTTCGATTTGCAGCACCTGAACTTTTGGAATTAAATCAAAAAACTGATGCAAGTTCATTCTGTTTTCGTTTAGAACGCCACGAAAAGGTATTTGCATAATGGCCGAATACGAAAAAAAGTTCGCGAAATTCTTTTGGAAAATAACTGTATTTTTGTGCGCCATGGAAAAGGCGACCATGATATTTATTTCAGCCCGATAACAAACCGAAATTTTACAGTAGATTCAAAAATAAAGTCACGACACACCGCAAATGCCATTATGAAGCAAAGCGGAATAAATTATCATTTTTAGTTTTTTGTTAAAATATATCAGCAATATCTTATTTATAAAAAAAGACTGTCCACTTGTAGTTCATTCAGACTTCAAAACATTTAAAATCAAACTGGAATTTCACATTTCATAAAAAAAGGCTGTCCGGCATGGCATTTTTAACACCACAAAAGGACAGCCTTTTTTACGCTATATGCTTCTGTTTAAGCTGCAGGATTAATACATTCCGTCCATGCCACCCATTCCGCCTGCTGGCATTGCTGGTGCAGGGTTTTTCTCTGGAATGTCTGTAATTGCACATTCTGTTGTAAGAAGAAGGCTTGCAACAGAAACCGCATTCTGCAATGCAGAACGTGTAACTTTTGCAGGATCAATAATTCCAGCCTGGAACATGTCAACCCAAACCATCTTTGATGCATCAAAGCCAACGCCTTTCTTTTCGTTCTTTGCTTTGTCTGCAATAACAGCACCGTCAAGACCTGCGTTTTCTGCAATCTGGCGGATTGGTTCTTCAAGTGCACGTTTAACAATCTTGAAACCAACTTTTTCGTCGTCAGTAAGCTCAATGCCTTCGCACTTTTCAAGAGCTTTTGCTGCCTGAATCAATGCAAGTCCACCACCTGGAACAATGCCTTCTTCGAGGGCTGCACGAGTTGCAGAAAGAGCATCTTCAACTCTGTGTTTCTTCTCTTTCATTTCAACTTCTGTAACAGCTCCGATATTGATTACAGCTACACCACCTGCAAGTTTTGCAAGGCGTTCCTTGAGCTTTTCTTTATCATATTCACTTGAAGATTCTTCAATCTGAGCTTTAATCTGTGCGATGCGGTCTTTAATTTCTTTTTCTTTTCCGGCACCGTCAATAATTGTTGTGTTGTCTTTGTCAATTTTAACAGACTTAGCTTTTCCAAGCTGAGTAATATCTGTGTTTTCAAGTTTAAGACCAAGATCTTCTGTAATAACTTCGCCACCTGTAAGGATTGCGATGTCTTCAAGCATTGCCTTACGGCGGTCACCAAATCCAGGAGCTTTAACTGCACAAGTTTTAAGCGTTCCACGAATACTGTTGACAATCAATGTTGCCAAAGCTTCACCGTCGATATCTTCAGCAATAATAAGAAGCTGTTTGCCTGTCTGTGCAACTTTTTCCAAAAGTGGAAGAAGGTCTTTCATGTTAGAAATTTTCTTGTCATGAATCAAAATCAGACAGTCGTTGAAAACAGTTTCCATTCTGTCGCGGTCTGTTACAAAATATGGAGAAATGTAACCGCGGTCAAACTGCATGCCTTCAACAAAGTCTGTTGTTGTTTCCATTGTTTTTGCTTCTTCAACAGTAATAACACCGTCTTTGCCAACTTTTTCAATTGCTTCAGCAAGAATCTTGCCGATTTCTTCATCGTTGTTTGCAGAAACAGATGCAACATGTTAAACTTCATCAGAACCTTTGATTTCTTTTGAATTCTTTTTAATTTCTTCAACAGCAAGAGCTGTAGCTTTATCCATACCACGTTTAAGTTCAATAGGAGTCATTCCTGCGGCAACAGCTTTAAGACCTTCGCGAACCATTGAATAAGCAAGAACAGTTGCAGTTGTTGTTCCGTCACCAGCAACATCATTTGTCTTTGTTGCAACTTCTTTTAACAGCTGTGCACCCATGTTTTCAAAATGATCTTCAAGTTCTACTTCTTTTGCAACTGAAACACCGTCTTTTGTTACTGTCGGTGCACCAAATTTCTTGTCAAGAAGAACATTGCGTCCTTTTGGACCAAGTGTAACTTTTACTGCACGTGAAATCTGTTCAACACCAGAAAGCAACTTTTTGCGGGCTTCTTCATTAAAAAGCAATTCTTTTGCCATTTTTCGTATATCTCCTTAAAAATTATAGACATGTTAAAGACATTTTTGTCTTTCATTCTTACTTTATTAGCTAAAATACTAATTTTAACTGAAAACGGCAAGATGAAAAAAACAAAAACCAACTTTATTTATACCAGTTGCTTCTAAAAATTTCAATTTTGAAAAGCAGATTTAAAAATGCAAAAAGTTTTTATAAGCCTCTGCAGAATATCAATATATGCACTTCCTATTGCTGTTTTAGATAAAAAAATATAGAATTAACCCGTGCATTAAAACTTTGTCTTCTTTTATTCTGCAAAGATTAAATGTACCGACGCTTCTTGAAGCTGCGCTGAAACGCTGTTGCAAGGCTGTTGATTTTCCGCTGTGCGGTTATTCTCAGAATGTTTCTGGTGGAGGCTTATATGAAAACTATAACGGTATGCATGGGCAGTTCATGTTTCAGCCGCGGCAACTCGGCAAATACAAAAATTATCCAGAATTTCATCGAAGAACATAATCTGACAGAATCTGTTCAGGTGCGCGGCTGCCTTTGCGAAAATGAATGCAAGCATGGCCCGAACATCAAAATTGACGATAAACTTTTTTCAAATGTCTATTCAGAAGGCTTAATTGATTTGCTGCAACACGAACTTTTGCAGGAGAACCCACAATGAATTTTCTTTATCCAATTTATACAGAACAAACTGAATGCCAGGACTGCTATAAATGCATCCGCCAGTGCCCGGTAAAAGCCATTCGTGTTGAAAACGGACACGCCATGGTTGTTTCTGAACTGTGCATCATGTGCGGAAACTGCGTAATAAACTGTTCTGCAAAAGCAAAACACGTCCGCGATGATGTTCCAAAAGCACGGCAGCTCATTCAGTTAAAAAAGCGTGTAATAGTTTCGCTTGCTCCGTCATTTTCATCTGAATTTCCGGAATTTACACCGAACCAGATAGTTGCAGCACTTAAAAAGCTTGGTTTCTGGGGTGTTTCAGAAACAGCACTTGGTGCAGATTTTGTCTCTGCATATCTTGCAGAAGAATTTAAAAAAGCAAAAGAAAACAAAACAGAACAGAAACTTTTTCTTTCTTCTGCATGTCCGTCTGTAGTTGAATTTATCAAACAGTTTATGAGCGATTATTCGCCTTACATTACAGACTGTGCTTCGCCACTGCTTGCCCATGCACGTTATCTAAAAAAAATCTACGGCGATGACATTGGAATTATTTTTATCGGTCCTTGTATTGCCAAAAAAGGCGAAGCTGATTCTTTTGCAGAAATTGATGCAGCGGTTACATTTGAAAACCTGCGCAAATGGCTTGAAAACGAAGGAATTACGCCTTTTAACTGCATTCCAAAAGAAGATGACAGATTTATTCCACAAAAAGCCGCACTTGGCGCACTTTATCCTGTAGACGGTGGAATGATTTCTTCTATTAATACTTATCAAAATTCAATAAGATCTTTATCTGTTTCAGGCATAAAGCAGATAGAAGAAGCCCTCAAAGGTCTTGATATTGATTCGCTGAAAGAACCGCTTTTTATTGAACTGCTTGCATGTAAAGGCGGCTGCATAAACGGACCTGTTACAAAACGAAAATCTGCTGCTGCACTGCGGCATGTGCAGATCATGCAGTATGCAGATTCAGCAGAAAAAACACTGAATAAAAACGCACTTGAACAGATGCCGGAAATGAAAGGTACGCTGCCGATAAACGCAATGCCAAAAATAAGCCACACAGATGAAGAAATCAGGGATGCTCTTCGTTCTGTCGGCAAATATTCGGCAATAGACGAAGTAAACTGTGCAAGCTGCGGCTATGACACATGCCGCGCCTTTGCAGAAGCAATGCTTGATAACCGCGCCGAAAAAACAATGTGCGTTTCTTATATGAGAAAGCTTGCACAGAAAAAAGCGAACGGTCTTATCAAGACAATTCCAGGCGGAGTTGTAATTGCAGACAAAGACTTAAAAATTGTTGAATGTAATGAAAATTTTGCACGTCTGCTCGGTTCAGATGTGCTTGAAATGTATGAAATTAAACCTGGAATGGAAGGTGCAGATTTAGACAAACTGGCAGGTTTTGCACGTTTCTTCTCTGACGTAATTTCCATAAACGGACCTGACGTTATTGAACGTGACATAAGGGAAGGCAAAAAGATTTTCCATGTTTCGGTTTTTGCAATCGAAAAAGAATCTATTGCAGGCGGTGTTATCGAAGATGTTACGGCACCAGAAGTACAGAAACACCGCATCATAAGCCAGGCCAAAAAGGTTATAGACAAAAATCTTTCGGTTGTTCAGCAGATTGCCTTTCTGTTAGGTGAAAATGCAGCTGAATCAGAAGCCATTCTTAATTCGATTATCGAATCATTCTCAGAGGATGAAGATGAACAGTGATAAGCCTTTTATTGAAGTGGCTCATTATCAAGTCTGCAAACATAAGCAGGGTGCACCCGGCGATGTTTTTCTTTCGCAGAAAAACCAGACAGACGGCCGCGTTATTACGACTCTTTCAGACGGTTTAGGCTCAGGCATAAAAGCCGGTGTGCTTGCCACATTGACAGCAACAATGGCAACACGTTTTGTTGCTTCAGATATTCCTATAAAACGTGCTGCAGAAATAATCATGAACACACTTCCTGTGTGCCAGAAACGCGGCATAAGCTATGCAACATTTACGCTTGTAGACATCGAACCGAATTCAACAGTCCGTGTTGTAGAATATGACAATCCGCCGTATGTTCTTGTAAGGGAACAGACAATAGTTGAACCGCTCAAAGACATTTCTGCATTCGAACGCAAAGATAAATCAACTGCGCCAAAAGTAGAAGCTCAGCTGCATTATTCACAATATGAAGCACGACCGGGCGACAGGCTTGTGTTCTTTTCTGACGGCGTAACACAGGCAGGAATGGGCAGCTCAACCTTGCCTTTCGGCTGGGGCATTACAAATGTTCAGGATTTT